>JANOKQ010000936.1:0-6676 GCA_031419375.1 Acidimicrobiaceae bacterium | reverse complement strand
GAGGTGGGTTGGAGATGGTCGATCTGGACGCGCATCCCGACCGTGGTGTGGCCCTCGGCGAGGCGACCGGACAGCGCCGCACACGTCGCCTCCTCACACAGAGCGATCAGCCGGGGCGTCCCGAGCACCTCCACCGTGCCTGAACGCAGCGCGCGAGCCGTGTCCGCCTCGGTCACCACCATCGTTGCCTCGCCGCGAAGCCCCACCTCGATGTTCACAGGTGGTCACCTTAGGACCCGCTGCCGTGCTCGGGGAACCCGGTGAGCTGCGGGCAACGATCGGTATGATCCCGAAGATGATCGACCAAGACGTGCTCACCAAGGTGCTCGGCGCTGCAGTGACGGGTGGTGCCGACTTCGCAGAGGTGTTCGTGGAGGACAAGCGGTCCACGTCGGCGGGCCTCGACGACGGCCGGATCGAACAGGTGACGAGTGGTCGCGACCGCGGCGCAGGCATTCGAGTCGTCAAGGGCGACACCACCGGGTTCGCCCACACCGCCGACCTCAGCGAGGCGGGCCTGTTCGCGGCCGCGTCGTCGGCCGCCGCCGCCGCCAGCCAGGGAGGCGGAGGCGTGCGCGAGGTCGCACTGACCCGACGGGCCGGCACGAACGTCAACACCGTGGAACGACCTCCCGACGAGGTGCCCAAAGCCGTGAAGGTCGAGATGCTCCGACGCATCGACGAGGCTGCTCGGTCGGCCGGTGCATCGATCGTCCAGGTCTCGGCAGGGTACGGCGACAGTCGCCGCAGGATCCTCGTCGCCAACACCGATGGCGTGCTCGCCGAAGACGAACAGGTGCGCTGCCTCGTACGGATGAGCGTGGTCGCCACCGGCGATGCCGGCATGCAGACCGGGTTCCAGAGTGCCGGCCAAACCGTCGGGTTCGAGATGTTCGACACCGTCGATGTCGAGGAACTCGCCCGCGACGCAGCACGCCAGGCGCTCACCAAGCTTCACGCCCGCCCGGCACCGAGCGGCTCGATGCCGGTGGTGATCAAGCGCGGCAGCGGCGGTGTGCTGTTCCACGAGGCGTGCGGCCACGGCCTCGAAGCCGACCTTGTCGCCAAGGGGGCCAGCGTGTACCGCGGCAAGTCCGGCGAGCTGGTCGCCTCGCCGCTCGTCACCCTGGTCGACGACGGCACGATGAGCACCGAGTGGGGGGCCATCGGCATCGACGACGAAGGCCACCCCAGTCAGTACAACGTGTTGATCCAAGATGGCGTGCTCACCGACTACATGTGGGACTACCTCCGGGCCCGCAAGGAGGGCCGCGCTCAGAGCGGCAACGGGCGCCGGCAGAGCTACATGCATTTGCCGATGGTGCGGATGACCAACACCTACGTGCTCAACGGCACTGAGGAGCCCGACGACATCGTGCGCGCCACCGAGAGCGGCGTGTACGTCGCCAAGCTTGGCGGCGGCAGCGTCAACACCGCGACCGGCGACTTCGTGTTCGGTATGACCGAGGCGTATCTCATCGAGAACGGCGAGATCACCGAACCGTTGCGTGAGGGCAACCTGGTCGGCAACGGCCCGCAGGTGCTGCGCGACATCGATCTGCTCGGCAACGACTTCGCGATGGGTAACCCGGGCACGTGCGGCAAGGACGGCCAGGGTGTTCCCGTCGGCGACGGTCAGCCGACACTGCGGGTGAAGTCGATGACGATCGGCGGCACCGCGGCATGAGCGATCTGCAATCCATCGCTGATGCGGTGATCGCCCAGGCCCGTTCTGGCGAGCAGGTCGAGGCGTTCGTCGCGCGCGAGAGCGAGACCGACATCCGCGTCTACGAAGGCGAGATCGAACACTTCGTCAGCGCCCAAAGCGAAGGCATCGGCATTCGCGTCATCCGCGACGGTCGCACCGGGTTCGCCTACGCCGGCACGCTTGACGAGCGGGCCATCGCCGAGGTGCTCGCCGAGGCCCGCGACAACGTCGAGTTCGGAACCCCAGACGAGTGGGCCGGTTTGGCCGAGCCTGACGGCGTCGATGTGGTCGGCCAGGAACTGTGGAACGAAGCGCTCGCCGCGTACCCAACGGATCGCAAAATTGAGCTTGCCAAGGAGCTCGAACGGCTCGCGCTGGCTGCCGATTCGCGGGTCCGCATCGACGACAGCAACTATGCCGACGCGTCCGGCGAATCGGCCGTGGCCAGTACCACCGGCATCCGTCGTTCGGGCCGCGAGAACGGCTGCTACGTCAGCATCAGCACGTTGGCCGACGATGGCGACGAGACGCAGACCGGCTTCGGTTTCAGCGTCGGTCGCTCGCCCGACGAGTTCAACCTCGGCAAGGCCGCCCAGGAGGCAGCCGACCGCGCCACCCGCCTGCTCGGTGCGACGAAGCCGCCGAGCAAGCGCCTCACCGTCGTCCTCGACCCGTTCGTGACGGCGCAGTTCCTCGGGATCATCGCCGGCACGCTCAACGGCGAGGCCGTCATCAAGGGCCGCAGCCTGTTCCGCGACCGTGTCGGTGACATGGTTGCCAGCCCGACGTTTACCCTCGTCGACGACCCCACCAACCCGCTCGCCTACACCGCCACCGAACTCGACGGCGAGGGGCTCGCGGCGCGTCGCAACGTGCTCATCGAAGACGGCCGGCTGCTCGGCTTCGTCCACTCGTCGTACAGCGCGCGACGGGCTAAGACGGTCAGCACCGCCAACGCGGTGCGCGGCGGGTTCAAGGGCACGCCGGGTGTCGGATGCCTCGCGTTGCAGCTGCGGCCGGGTACTCGTTCACAGGCCGAACTGGTGGCCGACATCGACGACGGCGTGCTCGTGCAGTCGGTGTCGGGGATGCACAGCGGGGTGAATCCGATCAGCGGCGATTTCTCCACCGGCGCGTCGGGCCTGCTGATCACCAACGGCCAGGTCGGTGCGCCGGTTCGCGAGTTCACCATCGCCTCTACGCTGCAGAAGATGCTGCTCGACGTGGCAGAGGTCGGTGCCGACATCGACTGGCTGCCAATGAGCGCCGCCGGCATGAGCCTCGTCATCCACGACATGACCATGAGCGGCGCCTGAGCCGCTCTGGTCCGGAACGCTTCGACCGGTCACGCTCAACGTTTCTGTGTCAATACCTCGTCGATTGAGCGGCAGCGGTAGCCCAGCTCGGTTGCGAGTGACGTGTCGAGCACGACCGTTGCTGGGCGGGACAACCCCGATTCGGCGATGGTTGATGCGCGGAGCTTGGCTGGTTCGTGGCCCATCCACTTCGCCATTCGGGTGGCGAACGAGAACCGGTCGATGGCGTCAGGCCCGGCGATGTGGAGCGGCCCTGCCACGTCTGGCCGTGCCGCCAACCGGGCCACCGCCGAGGCGAGATCGGCGGCGTGCACCGGGCAGCGGACCTCGTCGGTGAAGAACGCCATGGCGTTCCGGCCTGTGGCCGCGGCCGCGACGTCGTGTTGAATCTGGGCAAGGTGGTCGGTGCCGTAGATCAACGAGGTACGCACCAACACAGCCGCCGGATGGGCGTCGGCCACCTGCCGCTCGGCCTCTGCTTTCCAGCGCCCGTAGTCGATGACCGCGTCGGTGCGGTCGGACTCGGCGTACGGACGACGCCGCCCGGCGAACACCACGTCGGTGGAGAGATGCACCAGGCGGGCACGCACCGCCGCGGCGGCGACGGCCACGTTCGCGCTGCCGGCGACGATCGTGGAGCGGTCGTCGCGTCGGTACGCCAGGTGCACCACCGCCTGCGGTCGCCACTCGCGGATGTCGGCGACGACCGCCGCCGCGCTGCGGATGTCGACCGATCCTGATGGTGGGGCGATGATGTCCCAGCCACGCGGCATCGCTGCGAGCAGGTGTCGCCCGAGGAACCCAGCGCCCCCCGTCACGTACAACAGCCGCTGTCCCCGCCGAAACCTCACGCCCCCACAGTACGTCGACCCGAGCCAACGCCCGACCCAACGCCCGACTGTCCGGGCACGATTGCAGCCAGGCCCGACGGCGCCAGGTGTTCGTGTCCCGGATGCGCCCCTATGGTGCGTGCGGGACACGGATGGGTCGGTAACGTCGGGGGATGCGTGTGGCGAGTACGGCGGCGATCGAGCGTCACCCGCATCTCGGGCACCCGCTGGAACCCGGTTGGGTGCGCGTCGACATGCACAGCCACACGATGTGGAGCGGTGACAGCACCACGACGCCCGACGAGATGGCCGAAGCGGTGAGCGAAACCGGGATCGACGTGTTGTGCATCACCGACCACAACGCGATTGCCGGGGCGCAGCGTCTTGTCGGCGAGCTCGATTGCCGGGTGGTGGTGGGTGAGGAGCTGCGCACGCACGCGGGCGAGATTATCGGGCTGTTCCTCACCGAGCGGGTCCCTGTCGGCGTGCCTCCAGCCGAGGCGGCCAGGCTGATCCGTGATCAGGGCGGGGTGGTGTACGTGCCGCACCCGTTCGATCCGATGCGCCGCAACCTCGCCGAGTCGGCCCTTCATGCGCTGGTCGCCGAGGGACTGGTCGATGCGATCGAGGTGGTCAATGCCAAGACCTCGCTGTCGAGCCTCAATCGTCAAGCCGCCAACTTCGCTGCCGACAACGGCCTGCTCGCTGGTGCCGGCAGCGACGCCCATGTTCCGCTCGCGATTGGTGCCGCGTACGTAGAAATGCCCGACTTCGACGATGCCGCCGACTTCCTGGCCAAGCTGCCCCTGGCGCGGATCGTCGGCCATCACTGGGATCACGCCCGCCCATGGTCATCGCGCGTGGTCCCCGGCACGTGAGCCCACCGGGCCGCGGGTAGTGCGGGTTCGCGCGAGGCTGCGGATGTGCGCATCGAGTCCGATCGTCGCTACGCCATGGCGATGCAGCCTGCCGAGTTGTGGGAGCGGATCAGCGTCATCGCCGACTACCCGCTGTGGTGGCCGTGGTTGCGCGACTTCCACGGCCGGGCGCTCGCGAACGGTGATGTATGGGGTTGCACGGTCCAACCACCGCTTCCGTACACGGTTCGCTTTCGCCTTTCCATCGACGACGTGGTTGCCGGTCGATCCGTGTCCGCCTCGATCACCGGCGACATCGTCGGGTCGGCGCGGCTCGAGATCGCGCACTCGGCCGACGGCTGCGTCGTCCGGCTCGTGTCCAGCATCGGACCCGCCAATCGCCTACTACGACTCGTGGTTGCCGCTGCCCTGCCGCTGGCCCGAAGCGGGCACAACTGGGTGCTCGATACCGGTGCCCGCCAGTTTGCCGAGCGCGCCCGTCGTCCACCTTCCGGCCAGTAACACGTCCGGCAAGCGGACGGCGCGATCCGGGCCAACGAGGGCGCGTTCGGTCGGACCGCCCGTCCACGGTGGCACGACTCGAATGAGGTGATCCTTCGTGAGGAACGCAATCTCGACGTCGGCGGAGAGTCCGTTGAACGGCGACGCCTGGGTCGCGTGCGCCTTTATCGCGCTGCGGCGTGACTCCAGCAAGGCGCTGGTGTCAAGGAGCGTGGTGACGTCGGCGTCGAGGCGGCCGAGCGGTTGCGCCGCGTAGACGCCTGCCTCGAGGCCGCGCTCAGCCGCCCATCGGTCCATCAGCGAGCGCACCAAACACCAGTGGTACAGCGACGCCGACCCGGAGGCCGGGCGGTACTGCCAGAAGGCGGCAGTGGTGGCGGCACCGATCGCGGCGTGATCGCGGTGGCCGTCGGAGCCGCTCGGATCCATTGTCACCACCACTTGCGGCTGGTGTCTCGTGAGCGCCTGGAGCACGACGTCGACCACGGCGTGGCCCCCGTCAACGAGCGCGCCGGCGGGCGTCGGCCCATCCCAGCCGGAGTCGGCGAAATCGAGCACTTCTACCTCGGCGAGACCCAACTCCTGCGCTGCTCGGCGAAGCTCGAGTTCACGGGCGGCACCCAACTCGGTCGTGGTGCGCGACTGGCCGGTTGCATCGTCGCCTGACTCGCCGCGGGTGGCGCAGATCACGACGACCCGCGCTCCGCCGGTGGCTGCCATGGCCAGTACCGAGCCCATCCCGAACGACTCGTCGTCGGGATGGGCAACGGTGCACAGCAGGTCGGCGTTCACGCCGGCGGGGGGAGGATTTCGATGCCGTGTAACGCAGCGATGGCGGTGATCGCCACCGGGTCGGGAGCGCTCGCCTCGGGGAGTACGCGGGCGCTTGCCGGGGTGCCGGCGGCGGTGAAGAAGTTCTGCACGCCGCCACCTTGCACCGGGCCGGGCGATGACGCAATCACCATCATCCGAGCCGTACCTGTGAGCACCCGGAACGTATGGGCCGCGCCGCGCGGCACGAACGCCAGGCTGCCCGGCGTGCACCGTTCGATGGTGCCGTCCACTTCGAATTCGACCTCGCCGTCGATCACGTAGAACGCCTCCTCCTCGTGGGTTTGCACGTGCATCGGCGGGTTCGCCGCGGCGGTGAGAAGGTGCTCGCTGATCCCGTACGTTCCGCCTGTTTCGTCGGCGGTGATCTTGGTCGTGACCAAGCTGTTGAGGAACCAAGTGGCTGCTCCTTGATCCCGGTGTCGCACGATTGTTTCCATGTCTTGTTCCTTTCGGGCAATACTGCCATGTGCAGTATCTATCACGATCTATAGACACTGCCCAGGGCACTATGTCAAGGTGTTCCCATGGAAATCTCCAAAAAGCCGCTGACGACGACCTCTCATGCCTTGCTCGGGCTGCTCGCCGTTCGCCCGTGGAGCACCTATGAGC
>JANOKQ010000935.1:0-20034 GCA_031419375.1 Acidimicrobiaceae bacterium | reverse complement strand
GGGCGATGCAGGTCCACGGCGGGATCGGCTATTCACGCCACAAGCCGTTCGAGCTTATCTTCCGCCACCACCGCCGCTACCGCATCACCGAAGGCGCCGAGGAGATCCAGATGCGCCGTGTGGCCGGCTACATGTTCGGCTTCATGAACCAGCGGGCACCCAAAGGCGTCAGCGAAGGTTGAGCCCGCCGCCTGCGAAATGCGTTCTGGTCACGCGATCCCGCCTCAGGGCCGGAATCACGTGACCAGAACGTGTTTTAGCGGGGGGCGTACATGATCACCGTGACGCCGACGAGGCAAATGGCCGCGCCCACCAGATCGAACCGGTCCGGGTGAAACCCGTCGACCACTCGACCCCACACCAGCGATCCAGCCACGAACACCCCGCCATAGGCGGCGAGGATGCGCCCGAAGTTGGCGTCGGGCTGCAGCGTGGCCACGAAGCCGTATACCCCGAGGCACACGATGCCGGCCCCGATCCACGCGACACCGCGGTGCTCGCGAACTCCCTGCCACACCAACCACGCGCCACCGATCTCGGCGATCGCGGCTGCGACGAATAACACGATGGAGCGGGCAACGTCGTTCACACCGAAACGCTACGGGTTCGGCACGGAGCCGTAGCCAATGACCGACAAGAAGCGGATCGGGGTACGCACCAGCCGTGTCGGTCCGTGGGGGATCTCGCCGTCGAACTGCAGTGCGTCGCCGCGTCGAAGCATGTACCGGGCGTTGCCGAACCCGTACTCCATCGCACCGTTCAACATGAAGATGAACTCGGTGCCCGGATGCTGGAACAGCGGGAAGACTTCGGATTTGTCAGTGAGGGTGACCAGCAACGGCTCCAGCCGCTTGTGTGCGCCACGCATCGATCCAAGCAGTTGATAGCGGTGCCCGACACGGGTGCCCTCGCGGATGATCTCGAGGCCTCGCCCCGCCGGCACGTACAGGGCGTCGTGTTCTTCTTCGATGCCCCGGAACAGCGACGTGACCGGCACGTTGATCGCCGCGGCTACCCGGGCGATGGTACCGAGGCTCGGCGACGCCTGCCCGTTTTCGATCTTCGAGAGCATTCCCTTGGAGATCCCGCTCGACTCGGCAAGTTGGGCCACGGTGAGGCCGAGCTGCTGGCGGTACTCGCGGACCCGCTGGGCGATCACGGAGTTCAGCGCGAACTCGAGATCGTCGGCCCGGTCGTTATCGGCCCGGTCGTTACCTGCCCGGTCGGCAGAGAGTGTTAGTGGGTCGGCAGCGATCGAGCGAGTCTACTCGCCGCCTCGAAGGCTGATTCCTTGCACGGTTCGTTGTTTCCGGAGAGGAAACAAGAACTCCTTGCGCTGAAACCATTCCCGCGAGAGACTGTTGGCAGCTCGGGAGTCTCCCGGGCAGAACCATGGGGGTGGTTGCATGAGTGACGAAACGTCGTCGTTCGGGACCGGACTTGTCACGAACACGGGCGCACTGGCCAAGGACACCAATTGGTGGGGAGCGTTCGTGATCGGCCTCTCCGGCACGATCCTTGTCGTCGGCCTCGTCGGCTACGCCACCGTTGCGATGGGAGGCTTCTCGATACCGATGTTCTTCGTGCTGACGGGGATCGGTGTGTTCTTGTGCTTCTGCCTGGCCGAACTCGCGGCGGCGATGCCCGACCGGGCCGGAGGTTTGCCGAGCTACGCGTTCGAGACCTTCAAGCCGATAGGCGACGGTACCGCTCGGCACATCGGCGGACTGAGCTCGTGGGGGTACTGGCTCGGCTGGTTCACGGTTGCGCCGATCAATGCGATCATCGCCGGTGCGTACATCGCCTCGCTGCTCGATCTGCCCGCCGGTAAGGCGTTCGACCCGTTCGGGCCATCGTTCGGCCTGCCGATCACGTCGACGGGTTTCCTGCTCGCCGCGCTGATCTTGATGGTCATGTTCGTCCCGTGCTACCTGGGCATCCGTCTCGGGGCGCGGTTCGCCACCGTCTTGGGAGTCGCCTCCATCGTGCCGCTGGTGCTGCTCGTGCTGCTGCCGTTCCTAAAGCCCTCGACGCTCGACTTCGGCCGTTTGGACGGGTTCGGGATGAACCCCGCCGAGGCGTACGCAGGAACCGAGCTGAGCTTGCAGTTCATCATGGGCTGGGCGTTCATCTTCACATGGTCGGTGCTGGCGATGGAAGCGGCCGCGTGCTACATCGGAGAATGCCGTGAGCCGGCCCGTGACGCGAAGATCGCAATGACTGCGGAGGGGCTGTTCGGTTTCTTCGTCTACCTCGCCGTGCCGATCATGGTGATTGCGGTGCTCGGTGTCGAGGGTCTCAGCGGGGACGGCTTCCTCGGTGACGCCCAGATTCTGTTCGGCCGGTACACCACCGCATTGTTCGGCAACAGCGCCTTCTGGGAATGGTTCGTCGGTTTGATGCTGGTGATCGCGCTGTTGCTGTCGGTGCTCAACGCGGTGATGGGCTGCGCTAGGGGGTTGTACCAGAACTCCCACGACGGGATCCTCCCGCGGCTGTTCGGTCACACCAACACCCATGGCGTTCCCGACTACGCGATGTTCTTCAACCTCGCCGCTTCGATGGTGCTGTTGCTGGTGGGCTCGCCCCTGGAGATCTACGTGTTCTCCAACATGGGGTATCTGTTCGCTGCCGCAGTGTCGCTGATCGGCTACTGGATCTACGCGACCAAACGCGCGGATGCGCCGCGGCCGGTACGGATGCCGAAGTGGATGGCCCCGATAGCGCTGGTGCTCGGTATCGGCTTGTTGTTCACCTGGGCCTTCGGTGGCTACTACGCAGCCGACTACGCGGTCGGTGCTGATAAGCGGTGGCTGTTCTGGTTCGGCCTCGGTTTGCTGGCGCTCTACTTCCCGCTGTATGCGTGGCGGCGGATAGAAGACCGCAGGGTTGGCGGCACCGCGTACACGGTGTCACCATCGCGCGTCTAGCCGAATGATCTTTCGCCGCAGCAAGCAGCGGTGGGATCCTCAACCCACACAACCGGCGGGGGTCGTGGTGGCCTCAGACGGAACCCGTGAGATCAGTACGAGGGCGGTCGCTCGAGCGGCCGCCCTCGCCGCGGAACTGCGCTGCCCGGCCACCGTGGTCATCGTTGCCCGTATCCACGGTACGCAGTTCGGTTTGCCGCACCCCGGCCTCATGCCGACCAAGCAGGAGCTACGTGCCCGTGTCGGGTGGGTCGAACATGCGGTGTCGACGCTCAAACGCAGTGGCGTCGACGCCGACGGCCAGGTGGCGTCGACTCGCCATGCGGTCAAGTCGATCGCCAAGATTGCCAGGGTGCGCGGGGCGAGCGTTGTGGTCATCGACGCCGCCGCCACGACGGGTGTGCGCAAATTGATCGAGGGTGATCCTGGGTCGGAGCTGCGACGGCGGTTCAAGCGATCACAGGATCCGATCACCGTCGAGATCGTGCCGGCGGCGGTGCCTTCACGAGGAGTTCGGTAGCTTCGGCGGTCGTGCCGTCTCGACATCTCATCCGACCGCTGATCGCGACGGTGCTCGTTGCCACGACCGGGGTGCTCCCGGTCTTCCTCGCCGGTGCTGTCGGCGTGCAGCTCCGCGGCGAGTTGCACTTCGGCGAAGCGGGCCTCGGTCGGGCGTTGTCGGTGGCGTTCCTCGTTGCTGCGCTGTTCTCCGTGCTGTTCGGACGGGTGGTCGAGGCGATGGGGCCGATCCGCTCGATGCGCTTCGCCGCCGGGCTCAGTTCGCTCACGTTGCTCGCGGTGGCGATTGGGGCCCAATCGCTGCTGTCGCTGTCGGTGATCCTGATCGGTGGCGGCATCGCCAATGCGATCAGCCAGCCGGCAACGAACCTGTACGTCACGCGAGTGGTTCCCGCCCACCGCCAAGGCCTCGCCTTCGCGATCAAGCAGTCGGCGATCCCGGCGGCCACGCTGCTCGGCGGCCTGGCGGTTCCCGCAGTCGCGCTCACCGTCGGCTGGCGATGGGCGTTCGTCGGTGGAGCGGGGCTCGCCGTGATCGGCGGCCTCGCCACCGGCGAAGTCGTCGGTTCAAAAAGCGGGGGGCCGCGATCGTCGCCCGCCAGGCGGGACCAGCGGCTGCCGACCCTGGTGACACTCGGCGTTGGTGTCGGTGCCGGTGCATTGGCGGCCGCTTCGCTCGGAGCGTTCGCCACGAGCGCGTTCACCGAAGCGGGGTTCGCGGCCGGAAACGCCGGCCTTCTCGCCGCGCTCGGCTCGGCCCTCGTGGTCGCCGTGCGGCTCGTGCTCGGCCACCACGCCGACCGTCGCGACCGGGCCGGGATGTTCCCGGTGATCGTGGTGATGATGATCCTCGGCGCGGCGGGATTCGCGTTGATGGCAACGATGCAACCCGCACCAATGCTGGTCGGAGCGATGTGTGCCTATTCGTTCGGATGGGGCTGGCCGGGCCTGTTCAACCTGGCTATCGCCCAGGCCAATCCGAGCGCGCCGGCGGCGGCCAGCGGTGTCACCCAGACCGGCACCTACCTCGGCGTTGCCGTCGGCCCATTCCTGTTTGGCCTACTCGCCGAGGGCCCCGGCTACCGCGCCGCGTGGCTGCTCGCGGCGATCGCCGCGTTGATCGGCGCGACGTTCGTGTGGCTGGGCAGCAGATCGGTCCTCGCTGTCCCGGTCGGCGTTGCCGGCCCCGGTCAGAACAGTGTGAGGTAGCGCTCGACCTCGTCGTCGGACACCTGCGAGTGCCACTGGCGGAACTCCTCGGCTTTCACTTTGGCCATGTAGTCGCTGTAGAACTCGGTGCCGGTGTGGCCGAGGGCCTGGTGCATCACCGGGTTGCCGGCCAACAACTCGGCGGCGTGGAGCAGCGTCGGCGGCATCGCCTGAATGCCCTTTGCGGCCACTTGGTCCGGATTCATTTCGTGGAGGTTGTCGAGGTTCGGCTTGCCGGGATCGAGCTTGCGGTCGACACCGTCGAGTCCGGCGGCGAGCACCGCACTGAACGCGAGGTACGGGTTCGCGGCACCGTCGACGGAGCGCACCTCCAGCCGGTTGCCTTCGGAGACGCGCATCATCTGGGTCCGGTTGTTGCCGCCGTAGGCCACGTACGCCGGTGCCCACGTGGCCCCCGAGTTCGGCGCAGCCACACCCATGCGCTTGTAGCTGTTGACGATCGGGTTGGTGATCGCCGACATCGGCCGGGCATGCTCCAACACGCCCGCGCAGAACTGGTAGCCGAGTGGGGTGAGGCCCAGCCCGTACTTGTCGCGACCCTTCCCGCCGAGCTCGAACAGGTTCCTCCCACCGTCGTGCGACCACAGCGAGGTGTTCATGTGCAACCCGTTGCCGGTGAGCCGGGTGAACGGCTTGGGCATGAACGTGGCCGCCATGCCGAGGCTGTGGGCGACGGTGTGAACCATGTAGCGAAAGAAGATCAGCCGGTCGGCGGTGGTGAGCGCCTCGGCGTAGGCGAAGTTCTGCTCGAACTGACCGTTGCCGTCCTCGTGGTCGTTCGCGTAGTTCCCGTAGCCGAGCCGGTTCATGTACCGCGAGATCGTGGTGAGGTAGTCGTACATCCGTGTCAGACCCTTGGCGTCGTAGCACGGCATGTCCTGGGTGTCGAGCTCGTCGGCGAGGCCGATCCCGCCGCCCGGTGTGCGTCTGACGAGGTGGTACTCGGCCTCCACACCGACCATCAGCTGCATGCTCCGCTCGTCGCGCAGCCGGTCGAGGGCGCGGCGCAGGATGACCCGCGGCGTGTAGGGCCACAGCTCGCCCTCGACGGTGATGTCGCACATCACCACCGCAACGCCCTCGCGCCACGGCACTTTGAAGTAGCTGTGCGGGTCTGGCGCAGCGATCATGTCCGGCGACGCCGGGGTCTGGCCCATCGGTCCCACGGCGAACCCGGCGAAACCGGCACCTTCGCAGACCACGTCCATGGCCGACACCGGGATCAACTTCGCGCACGGCCGACCGTGCATGTCGACGAACATCGTCATGAAGAACTCAAGTCCGTCCTCGGCGGCCTTGGCCTCCAAGATCTCGCGGGTCTCACTCATCGGTTCCCCCTTTGTCGTACGCGGCGTGCGGCAGCGCTTTCCCCTCGGGCGATGGTAGCGGAAACCGGGAACCGGTGTTTCACGGCAGTGGTCGTCGGCCTACTATGATGAAACACCGGCCTCGCTGAGGAGACATGCACCTCGGGCCACGAGGATGCCGGGGCAGGAGGACCGGGATGTGTGGAATCGTTGGAGTGCACCTACTCGACGCCGAGCTCGAACCGCGTCTCGGTGAGCTGCTGGCGGCGATGCTGATCCAGATGACCGACCGCGGCCCCGACTCGTCGGGGGTGGCGATCTACGGCGATGTGGTCGCCGAGGGGCTGGTCAAGTACTCGTGCCGGGCCACGGGCACCGACGTGGACTGGGGCCAGTTGGCGAACTCGTTCAACGCGACCTACGTCGCCCACGGTGATGGAGCGGTGCTGATCGGACGCGGCGGCCTGCGCGGCGCCCTCGAAGCCGTCGGGGTGCGCGTGGTGTCAACGGGTCGTGCGGTCGAGGTCTTCAAAGAGGTCGGCTTGCCGGCCGAGGTGGTCGAGCGGTTCGAGGTTGCCTCCAGGGCTGGGTATCAGGGTGTCGGCCACACCCGCTTGGCCACCGAATCGGCAATCACCACCGACGGATCGCACCCGTTCTCCACCCACGACGACCTGTGCGTCGTGCACAACGGCAGCTTCTCCAACTACTTCAGCGTCAAGCGCGACCTCGAGGCGATGGGAGAGACGTTCCTCACCCACAACGACACCGAGGTCGCTGCGCGCCTGATCGGCCACGAGATGGACCATGGACGCGATCTCGGCGATGCGTTGAAGGTGCTGCAGAAACAGCTCGACGGCTTCTACACGCTGCTGTGCGCCACCGAAGACCAGTTCGCCATCGTGCGTGACGCGGTGTCGTGCAAGCCGGCCGTCGTCGCCATCCATGACCGGTATGTGGCCATGGCCTCGGAGTACCGGGCGCTCACCGAGCTTCCCGGCATCGACGACGCCCGCGTGTTCGAGCCGACCCCAACCGAGATCTACGTCTGGAGCCGCTGATGGCGAACGCGACATCCCAGGCGACATCTCAGGCAACATCGGTGTTCGATTGCGAGGAACTGTCGGTACGCCAGATCAACATCGAACTGCGTGCCCTCGAACCCGGCTCGCGTGTGCAGATCATCAATCCACGGGGCCGTCATAACCTGGCCGTCGGACTGGTCGAGCACCTCGACATCACCTTCGCGGGCAGCGTCGGCCACTACATCGGTGGCCTGTGTGACGGGGTCGACATCCGCGTCCAGGGTTTCTGCGGCTGGGCGGTCGGTGAGAACCTGATGAACGGCACGATCCGCGTCACCGGCAACGCCAGTGAACGGGCCGGCGCAACGGCGCACGGCGGCACGCTGGTCATCGAAGGTGACGCCTCGACCCGCGCCGGGATCTCGTTGAAGGGCGGCACCATCGCGGTGGCCGGCGATGTCGGCGACTTCTCGATGTTCATGGCCCAGGCCGGCGTGTTGCTCATCGGCGGTGACGCCGGCGAAGCGCTCGGTGATTCGCTGTACGAAGCGGTGATCTACGTGGCCGGATCGGTGAAGAGCCTCGGCAGCGATGCCCGCTACGAGGACCTCGCCGCCGACGATGTGGCGATGGTGTCGGCGCTGTGCGAGCGCGCCGGCTTCGACCACATCGTGGCGGGCAACGTCAAGCGGATCGCATCGGCAAAGCAGCTCTACAACTTCGACGCACTGAAAGCGCAGAAGTACTGATGCCCAACGACGGCACTCCCGTGAACGCCCCGGTCTCGCGGCACCTGCCCCTGCGCGAGAGCTACACGTTCCCGCCATCGGTCATCGACCAGATCCACGGTATGGCCGAGGAGGGCCGCTACGAGATCCGCGGCTGGGGCGCGAAGCGCAAGCTGCCCACCTTCGACGATCTCGTGTTCATCACCGCGTCGGCGTCGCGTTACCCGATGGAGGGCTACCGCGAGGCCTGCTCCACCACTACCGTGGTCGGTTCGCGCTACGCCTCGAAACCGCTCGAGCTGCAGATCCCGATCACCATTGCGGGGATGAGCTTCGGTGCGCTTTCCGGCCATGCCAAGGAAGCGCTGGGCCGGGCCGCGACGGCCGTCGGCACCTCGACCACCACCGGCGACGGGGGCATGACCCCGGAAGAACGCGGCGCGTCGAAGTACCTCGTGTACCAGTGCCTGCCGTCGCGCTATGGGTTCAACCCCACCGACTTGCACCGCGCCGACGCGATCGAGATCGTGCTCGGCCAGGGGGCGAAGCCCGGAGGTGGCGGGATGCTGCTCGGGCAGAAGGTGAGCGAACGCGTGGCCGGGATGCGCACGCTGCCGCCCGGCATCGATCAGCGATCGTCGTCGCGCCACCCCGACTGGACGGGGCCCGACGACCTCGTGATCAAGATCGAGGAGCTGCGCGAGGCCACGAACTGGGAAAAACCGATCTATGTCAAGGTCGGTGCCACCCGCGTCGCCTACGACGTCAAGCTCGCGGTCGCGGCCGGTGCCGATGTCGTGGTGGTCGACGGGTTGCAGGGCGGGACGGGGGCAACGCAGGACGTGTTCATCGAACATGCCGGCATCCCCACGCTCGCCGCAGTGCGGATGGCTGCTGATGCGTTGCGCGAGATCGGCAAGCACCACGAGGTGCAGTTGATCGTGTCGGGCGGCATCCGCACGGGAGCCGACGTCGCCAAGGCGCTCGCGCTCGGAGCGGACGCGGTGTCGATCGGGGTGGCGTCGATGATCGGGATCGGCTGCAACCGACCGTCATGGTTCGATTCCGGCCAGCGCGAGTGGGTGGATGCGTCGGCTGACTACGCCGCGCTCGGAACCCAGGCCGGGTACTGCCACCACTGCCACACCGGGCGGTGCCCCGTCGGCATCACCACCCAGGACCCTGAGCTGGAAGCGCGGCTCGACCCGGAGGTCGGCGCGCAGTGGATGGCGAACTACCTGCGCGGCCTCACAATGGAGCTGACCACGCTGGCGCGCGCCTGCGGCAAGAGCGATGTCCACCACCTCGAGCCGGAAGACCTGGTGGCACTCACGATCGAGGCGGCTGCCATGGCCAGGATCCCGTTGGCCGGCACCGACTGGATCCCGGGCTGGAAGTAGCGTCGCAGGGCGCGGCTAGGGTGCCGCAAGGCACATCGCAAGCGCATCGAGCCAGATTTCACTAGGGGATGGAGCGAGATGGCACTGAACGGGAACAGCACCAACGGTGCGGGTCGGCGCACGAAGTACCCGGCCAAGTACTCGGCCTTCAGCCTGATCAGGCACGGGCTGACCAAGGGTGACTGGCCCCGTGCCTGGCGGCAGCATCCGCTGAAACCCACCTACGACGTGGTGATCGTCGGGGCCGGTATCCACGGACTGGCCACCGCGTACTATCTCGCTACCAACCACGGCATCACCAACGTGGCCATCCTCGACAAGGGCTACGTCGGTGGCGGCGGCTCCGGGCGCAACACCTCGATCGTGCGGTCCAACTACCTCACCCCGGAAGGTGTGCGCTTCTACGACCGGTCGGTGAAGCTGTACGAGGGCCTCTCGTCGGAGTTGAACTTCAACATCATGTTCGGTCAGATGGGCCACCTCACCCTGGCGCACAACGATTCGTCACTGCGCACGATGCGCTGGCGGGCCGAGGTGAACAAACTCGAAGGGATCGACTCCGAGGTGATCGGACCCGACGAGATCAAGAAGATCGTGCCCTACATGGACACCTCCGACCAGACCCGCTACCCGATCCTCGGCGCGTTGTTCCACCCGCCAGGGGGCACGGTCCGCCACGACGCCGTCAACTGGGGCTACGCCCGCGGCGCCGACCTCCGCGGCTGCGAGATCCACCAGCAGACCGAGGTGCTGTCGATCGAGACCAGCGGTGATCAGGTGGTCGGCGTCGAGACCAACCAGGGTCGTATCGCCACGCGTACCGTGGTCAACTGCACCGCGGGGTGGGCGAGCCTGATCAACGCGATGGTCGGGCTGAAGATGCCGCTGGTCACGCATCCGTTGCAGGCGGCCGTCACCGAGCCGGTGAAGAAGTTCCTCAACGCCGTGGTGGTGTCGGGTTCGCTGCACGTGTACGTCAGCCAGACCGACCGCGGCGAGTTGGTGTTCGGTGCCTCCACTGATCCGTACCCGGGCTACTCGATGCGCGGCTCGCTCGAGTTCACCGAGGAGCTCGCCGGGCACGTCCTCGAGCTGATGCCGGGGATCGCCAAGATGCGCCTGTTGCGCCAATGGGCCGGGCTGTGCGACATGACCCCCGACTTCAGCCTGATCATGGGGAACACCCCCGTCGGCGGGTTCCTGGTCGATGTCGGCTGGGGAACCTACGGGTTCAAGGCCGGTCCCGTGTCGGGGGAGTCGATGGCGCAACTCATCGCCACCGGGTCGACACCCGAGAACATCGCCTCGTTCGACTTCGCCCGCTTCGCAGAAGGCCGCCTGGTGGGCGAGAAGGGGGCCGCGGCAGTTGGACACTGACACGATGCAGCGCAACGGGGGCCGGCGATGATCCTGGTCCCCTGCCCCTGGTGCGGCCCGCGCAACTCGATGGAGTTCCGCGCCGCCGGCGAATCCAAAGCGAGGCCCGATGTGGCCACGGCGACGCCAGAGCAGTGGCGGACGTACCTGTACACGAAGTCGAACCTCGCCGACTGGGTGACCGAGACGTGGTATCACCGCGCCGGCTGCCGCCGGTACTTCGCCGTCGAACGCCACACCGTCACCAACGAGATCCGCGCCAGCCGGCTCCCGGCCGCACAGCTCCGCCAACGCGGCGACGCGCCGCAGCCCGTCGGGTCCGATCCGGCGGAAACCGAACGAGGGGAAGAGGCCGGCTGATGAGCACCGCAGTGTCCACCGGTTGCCGCCTGGCACCGCAGCCGGGCGAGGTCATCGACCGCGCCAAGCCGGTCGAGTTCACCTGGGACGGGTCGACCCGGACCGGTTTCGCCGGCGACACCATCGTGTCGGCCCTTGCGGCCAGCGGTGTCGACGTGTTCTCGCGCAGCTTCAAGTACAAGCGGGCACGCGGGGTGCTGTCGGCTACGTTCCACGACCCCGGCTGCACCGTGCAGGTCGACGACGAGCCCAACGTCCGTGCCGCTCACCGTCGGCTCGCTGCGGGGATGGACGTGAGCCCGGAGAACGTGTGGCCGTCGCTCAAGTTCGACGTGCGTGCCGCCAACCGGGTGGTCAGCCGGTTCCTGTCGCCGGGTTTCTACTACAAGACGTTCATGAAGCCGCAGCGTCTGTGGCCCGCGTACCAGAAGATCCTCGGCCGCTTCGCCGCGGGCGGGGTCACCGCTGCCGACGCAGCGCACGGCTACTACGACAAGCGCTACATCCACGTCGATGTCTGCGTGGCCGGCGCCGGTCCGGCGGGCATGGCTGCGGCAGTCGCTGCGGCACGCGCCGGGGCGCGGGTGCTCCTCGTCGAGGAGGAGTACGACCTCGGTGGTCACCTGCGCTACGGGGGTGCCGGTGAGTTGACTGCGCTTGGTGACCTGCGCGCCCAGGTGGCCGCGGAGCCGCTGATCGAAGTGATGGCCAACTCGGCGGTAACCGGCCGCTACGACCAGAACTGGATCGGCGTCGTGCAACGCCAACCTGGTGCAGCCGCCCGCGGCCCGGAGATCCACGAACGGCTGTGCAAGGTGCGTGCCGGCGTGTTGGTGGTGGCGGCCGGGCTGATCGAGCGCCCGTACGTGTTCGAGGGCAACGACCTCGTCGGGGTGATGCTGTCCACCGGTGTGCGCCGGCTCGTCAACCTGTACGCCGTACGCCCCGGCGAGCACGCCGTCGTGTTCACCGCCAACGACGACGGCGACGCCTGTGCAGCCGACCTGCGCCGGGTCGGTGTCGACGTCACAGTCGTCGATGCGCGCACCGGCGGGAACGTGGTGCGCGCTTCGGGCGGGAAGCGGGTCAAGCGGGTCGAGTTGGCCGACGGGCGCACCATCGACTGCGACCTGTTGGTCACCGCCGTCGGGTGGACTGCCCCCACATCGCTGCTGAACATGGCCGGCGATCGCCCCGTGTACGACGCACGCGCGGCGCGGTTCTTCCCGTCCGAGCGCCTCGCCGCAAACGTGATGGTGGCCGGCGCGCTGGCCGGCGACGGCACCACCGCCGAGCTCGTCGCCCACGGCTCGGCCGTCGGTGCCACCGCCGCCGCACAGGCAGGTCACGGCACGCCAGCCGAGGTACCGGTTCAGGTGCCGGTGCCGGTGCTGGCCCGCTGCCAGCATCCCGAGCTGTACCGATCGAGCACCCACGGCATCGTCGACTACTCCGAAGACGTGTCGTCGAAAGACCTGTTCGCGGCGAAGAAGGAAGGGTACGACTCGATCGAACTGGTCAAGCGCTACACGACCGTCACGATGGGGCCGTCGCAGGGCAAGCTCGAATCCGTCAATGCCGTGGCGATCATGGCCGAAGCGCATGGCGTGAGCGATTTCAACGAGATCGGGACGACCGTCTGGCGCCCGCCCTACGTGCCGATCACGCTCGGCGCGCTCGGTGGGCGCGGCTTCGAGAACACCCGGTACTCGCCGATGCAGCCGTGGCACGAGGCGCACCATGCGAAGCCGCTCGTGGCCGGCGACTGGATCCGCCCGGAGCACTACGGCGATCCCGCCGCCGAGGTCACCAACGTGCGCACCAACGTTGGCATCATCGACGTCACCCCGCTCGGCAAGCTCGATCTGCGCGGCCCGGACGTGCCCAAACTGTTGAACCTCCTGTACGTCAACAAGTGGTCCAAGCTCGCCGTCGGCGCGGTGCGCTACGGGGTGATGTGCGCCGAGGACGGAGTCGTCATGGACGACGGGGTGACCGGCCGTCTCGCCGACGACCACTACATCATGACGACCACCTCCTCGGGTGCCGCCACCGTGTGGGAGTGGGTGGAGAACTGGCTGCAGACCGAGCATCCCGATTGGCAGGTGCACGTCACCCCGGTCACCACCGGGTACGCGAGCATGAACGTTGCCGGGCCGAAGAGCCGCGAGCTTGTCAGCCGCCTGGTGGCCGGAGCCGACGGCGAGTCGAGCCTCGATCTCTCGAACGAGGCGTTCGGGTACATGAACGTCCGCCGGGCCACGGTCGCCGGCATCGCCGATTGCTTCATGTGGCGGATTGGTTTCACCGGCGAGCTGAGCTACGAGATCCATGTTCCTGCCGGCTACGGGCTACATGTGTGGACCGCACTGCTCGACGCCGGCTCCGACCTCGGCGTCGGTGCCTTCGGCGTGGAGGCGCAGCGGATCATGCGGCTCGAGAAGGGCCACTTCATCGTCGGCCAGGACACCGACGGACTCACCCTCGGCTACGGTGCCGACCTCGACTGGTGCATCAAGCTCGACAAGGACGACTTCGTCGGCAAACCCGAGCTCGTGTGGCAGTCCGGCCGCGAGAACTACCAGCGCTTGGTCGGGCTGCAACCGCTCGATCCGCAGATCGTGCCGGCTGAGGCCAGCCAGATCGTGGAGGGCGCGAAGACCATCGTCGGCAGGGTGACGTCCAGCCGGATGTCGCCGACGATCGGGCGCTCCGTCTGCCTCGGCTACCTCGAACCGCGCCTCGCCGTGCCCGGCACCGTGGTCACGTGCCAGCTTCCCGACCGCAGCCGTGTGCAGCTGACGGTGATCGACGGACTCGCCCACTTCGACCCGAACGGCGAAAGGATGAAGGTATGAGCATGTCGGCAGTGGCCCGCAGTCCCATCGCCCCGGTCGCGCCTGTCGCTGTGGTCAACGGGTGGGAGGTGAGCACTCGCCGGTCGAACGCATCGTTGCAGCTGACCGATCTCACCTGGCTGGCCAAGGTTGCGGTGACCGCCGACGCCAACGGGGTCTTCACCGAGGGCCACCAGACCCCCTTCCGGACGGCGCGGAGGCTTTCCGCCGACGTGGTGGAGATCGGCTCCGATCCCGGCGGGTGGCTCGTTATCGGTCCGGTCGGGTCGGCGGCCGGCATCGCCGAACGGCTGCTCGCCGAAACTGCTCACGTCGCCGAGATGGTCACGGTGATCGACCTCACCCATGGGCGGGCGCTGTTGCGACTGTCGGGTGAGCACGGCGTTGGCGTACTGGCCAAGCTGTGTGCGGTCGACCTCGATTCATCGGTCACCCCGAACCTCGCCGCCTTCCGCAGCAGCGTGGCCGGCCTCGTCACCGATGTCGTGCGCGACGACCTGGCCGACGGAACCCGCTCGTACCTGCTGCACTGCGAACGGTCGTCGGGCCAGCACCTGTTCGACTGCGTCCTCGATGCCGGGGTGGAGTTCGGCATCGACGTCGCCGGCCCGCAGTAGCACGGGTCAGGTGAGCCGCTGGATCGTGACTGGCTTCACGTCGAATGCCCGGCGGCACGGCTCCTCATCCTCTGACGGAAACCCTCGTCGAACGGGCCGGCCGAACCCGACGCGATTCCATCGAGAAGCAATTGGCGAACCTCGGCGCGCCGTCGATCACGGCGAATGAGGTGCTGCACGTATGCGCTGGCCGTGCCGTAGTCCCCGGAGGCCACCTCGCTCTCCACGAACGCTCGCATTGATTCCGGTAGGGAGACGTTTATCGTCGCCACGGATGGGACGCTATCGAAAATTGACAAAAACTGCCAGCTACCCCTCGCCGACCCTGCGTCGCGGTTGCGGCCGTCAGGGCGACCAGAGCGCGGTGATCGGCACGCTGGCGAGCCGGTCGCCGGCGGGCAGTGCCCGTTCGCCGAGGTGCAAGACGACACCGCTGGTGAATCGCTCGCCGAGGCGATCACGTAACCAGCGCAGATGTCGGAAGTCGTCGTCGTGCATCACTTCCGCGACAACAACCCGAGGTAGACCTTGATGGTGTCGGCCGTGAGCCCGAGGCTGGAAGCCAACGGTGCCACCACGAGTTCGCCGGCAGTCCGATGGGCGATCAAACGAAGCAGCCGGGGGAGGTCGACCGAGCGCCGGGGTGAACGAAGCTGCGCAAGATCGCGCTGCAGGAGGGTAGTGATGTAATCGGTGAACCAATCCTCGCGGTCTCTGCGGTCACCGATGTGTTGTAGAGCAGGAAAGCCGCCGACGACCATCCGTTCCAGCGTTTCGCGGCGTGACTCCGCCGGTGCTGCGACCTGGGGTCCACCGCTCGATCCGAACAGCGCATCGATGAAGGTCGGCTTCACACCTTCTCGCTCCGCCTGGCTCAGCGGCCACAGATCGATGATCCGGGCGCGACCGGCAAGCGACTCGGTCAGTGTCGGAATCGTCAGGAATCTGGAGGATCCAGCGAGCACGTATCGGCCGACATCGAAGCCGTGCCTGTCGACATCGGCCTTGATCGCCAGGATCAACCGCTCTCCGCCGCGTTGGACCTCGTCGATGAGGAGCGGGTGGGTCGACTCCTCGACGAGCCCGCCGGGATCGGACCGGGCGGTTCGCAACACATCGAGATCGTCGAGCGTCACGCGCGTGCCTCCCACCCGTTCGTGGAGCAGCTCGAGGAGGGTCGACTTGCCTGCCTGGCGCGGGCCGTTGATGATCACCACACGGAACGAGCCACTCGCTGCGGATGTGTCGGCTGAGGTTCAGGATTCGCTGACGCAGCTCAGGAACTTCTGGATGAACTCGGGCGACGGGGTGGCTGCGGAAATTTGCCCGAGGTCGTCCGAGGTGAGCTCCTTGAGCGCCCCCGCGATGCAGTCGCGGTCGACGTTCATTCCCGATCCCTCGAGCGACTGCACCACCGCATCGACCATCGCATCGTTGATCTCCGGGATCGTCATGTCCGGCAGTGACACGTCGGGGATCGACAGGCCCGGGATCGACGACTCCGAACCGACGACGCACTTCACCATCCCGTCGGCGATCGCGGTGGCTTCCTGACTCACGTCCGCATCGCCGTCGATCCCGGCGGCAACGATCTTGTCGACGTCGTCGTCGGGGAGCTTCGCCAGTTGCTCGTTCATGCAGTCCTCGTCGAACTTGATTCCGGCGCTCGCAGCCTGTTTGACCATCATTGCCGAGAGCGCGTCACGCTTCGTGGATTGCGCTGCACCGGCCGGAGCTGGGTCGGCCGGTGTTGCATCGCCCCCTCCGCAGGCTGAGACGAGCAGGAGCACTGCAACGAACGATCCGGCGATCAGCTTTTTCACGATGTTCCCTTCGTGCCGACCACGGCCGACGTGTTGTTCACTGAGATCCTTCGGCAATCACAGCTGCCTCCTTGAGAAAGGTAGCAGCGCGGCCGAGGCCTCAGCTGTCGGTTGACGACATCCGAAGCGGCGGGACGAATCTGGGTCTTGTATCGTGCGGTGAGACGTTGTTTACTGTGAGGAAACACCATCGCGACGTGACGGAGACGTTGCGACGACGTGACGACGTGACGACGAGGGGAACTGGGGGTTTCTGACGTGGCTACCGATCTCGAAGGATTTCTGGGCGGCAAGGGTCGCGACCAAGCGATCGCCGATGTGCGCAAGCAGATCAACGCGTCGGGGGTCACCTACATCTACTACCAGTTCATCTCGGTCACGGGCCGGATCATGGGCAAGGGCGTGCCGGCCGACCACTGGGAGAACATCGCCAACAAGGGCTTCCAACTGGTCTATGGATCGACCGCCAACCTGTTCACCGACCGCAACGGCGACTACATCGGCTACGGACCCGAGGCGCGTGAGTTGGTCGGGCTCCCCGAGCCCGAGACGTTCTGTCAGATGCCGTGGGATTCCAAAGTGGCGCGGGTGTTCTGCACCCTGTTCCGCGGACGCGAGGAGGAAGACGAGCCTGGCGCGTTCCTCACGTCGGACTGCCGGGGCAACCTGAAGCGCATCCATACCCAGTTCGAAAAGGACTTCGGCCTGCACATGAAGGTCGGCTGCGAACCGGAGATGATGTGGCTGAAGCTCGGCCCCGATGGCAAGCCGTCGATCGAGGGGATGACCAAGCCGTTCTGCTACCACATCGATCAGTTCAGCGAGCTGCAACCGATCATCCACAAGGTGATCGAGTACGGCAAGGCGATGGGCCTCGACATGATCCAAGGCGACCATGAGGATGCGCCCGGCCAGTTGGAGCTGAACTTCAACTTCGACCGGGCCGAGCTCACCGCCGACCGGTTGTCCACGTACCGCCAGATCTGTAAGCAGGTTGGCCGGGAGATGGGCGCGTTCCCGTGCTTCATGCCCAAGCCGTTCATGGGCGTGTCGGCCAACGGGTGCCACCACAACTTCTCGCTGTGGGACAAGAAGGGCAACAACAAGTTCATGCCGGAGGGCAAGAACCCGCGCCTGCCCGGCCAGACCGGGATCTATGCGATGGGTGGAATCCTCAAGCACCTGCGCGCGCTGACGTGCATCTCCGCGTCGACCGTCAACTCCTACCGGCGCTACGCCGATGCCGGCTTTTGGGCACCGGTCTTTGCCGACTGGGGGTTCCAGAACCGCACGACCGCGGTGCGCGTGTCGGCACCGGGCCGGTTCGAGTACCGATCGGTCGACTCGGCGGTCAACCAGTACCTGTCGATGGCCGGGCTGCTGGTGTGCATGCGCGAGGGCCTCGCCGACAAGATCGATCCCGGCCCGCCCGAGGAGCGCAACATCTACCAAGCGATCGCCGAGGGCAAGGTCGTGCAACGGATCCCGTCCACCTTCGGCGAAGCGCTCGAAGCGCTCGAAGCCGATCCCGTGGTTCGCTCCGCGTTGCCGGGCGACATGTGGAAGGTGTTCTGGCACTACAAGACCGACGAGTGGATCCGGTTCATCTCCACCACCTCCGACTGGGACATCAAGGAATACCTCGACGTGCTCCCGTAGGACGTCCTCCCCGAGCACCGCAACCCGACGCCGACCACGACAGGAGATACGAGATGTGCGGCATCGCCGGAATCATCAACAAGAAATCGGGAACCGCCGACATCGGCACGCAGATGACCGCGATGTTGCAGTCGATGAAGCACCGCGGCCCCGACTCCACCGGCTTCGCGCTGTTCGGCCCGCAGACCGAGCAGATCGTGATCCGCTTCACGCTGGCCGACGCCAACGACAAGCGTGACTTCGGGTTCAACGACCGACTCGACCGCCATCGCATCGAGGTCGAGTCGCGGCTGGCGAAGATCGGTGCCACCGTCGACCGCGTGGAAGGCGACACGGACTACGCGTACCGCGCTGTGGTCAACTACGACGGCAACCTCAAGTCGCTGGCCGACTACATCGAGGACGTCCCCAACTGCGAGGTGCTGTCGATCGGGCATTCGCTGGAGATCATCAAAGATCTTGGTGATGCCGAAACCGTGGCCGGCCAGTACCACCTCGCCGGGTTCAACGGCACCCACGCGATCGGCCACGTGCGGATGGCAACCGAGAGCGACGTCGACATCTCCGGTGCCCACCCCTACTGGGCCTACCCGTTCAACGACGTCGCCGTCGTGCACAACGGCCAGCTCACCAACTACTTCCAGTGGAAGCGGCGGCTCGAGCGCACCGGGCACCGGTTCCAGAGCGAGTGCGACAGCGAGATCATCGCCGTGTACATCGCCCAGAAGATGGGCGACGGGCTCAGCCTGGAAGCGGCGATGCACCAGAGCCTCGACGATCTCGACGGCGTGTTCACGTACATGTGCGTCACCGCCGATGCCCTCGGCGTGGCCAAGGACGAGATGGCCGCCAAGCCGCTCGTGCTGTTCGAGAGCGACGAGATGGTGGCGATGGCGTCCGAGGAGGTGGCGATCCGGGCGATCATCGGCCACGAGATCGACACCTACGACCCCTACGAGCGCCAAGTGCTCGTGTTCAACCGATGAGGAGTGTGGCTCGTGCCAGGTGAATCCGTGATCAATTACGACGCGCGCGGGCTCGCTGAGCCGCACGCCGAGGTGCCAAAGGTCTCCGCGATCAGCGGCCACACCGCAACCTTCGACGCCGAGGATCTCACCACCCGCCAGATCAACCTCGAGCTGCGCTGGCTGCTGTACGAAGAGCAGATCACCGATGTGACCGTGCTCAACCCGGGGGCCAAGCACTCGATTGGCGTAGGCATCTTGCAGCGCTGCCGGATCACGTTCAAAGGCAGCTTGGGGTACTTCGGGTGCGGCCTCATCGACGGGCCCGAGATTGTGATCGAGGGCAGGGTCGGTTGGTCGGTGTGCGAGAACATGATGAGCGGCGTGGTCGAGATCCGCAAGAACGCAGGCTCGCTCACCGGTGCCGCGCTGCGCGGCGGCGACATCGTCGTGCACGGCGCAGTCGGGGCGCGCACCGGCATCGATCAGAAGGGCGGCACGATCCTGGTGCTGGGAAACGCCGGCATGAACAACGCGTTCATGATGCAGCGTGGCCGGCAGATCTACTGCGGCGATGTCGGGCACGGCCTCGGCGACTCGATGTACGACGGGGCCATCTACGTGGCCGGCAACGTCGCCTCGCTCGGTATCGACTGCGTCGAGGGCGAGTTCTCCAACGCCGATCGCGAGTACATCGACCGCAAGTTCTCCATCTACAGCCTCGGAACCGCGCCGGTGTTCCGCAAGTTCGTGTGCGGCAAGGTGCTGTGGAACTACGACAACCTCGAACCGAACGAAAAGAAGCTGGTGCTGTAGATGAGCATGGACGACAAGGTCTCCAAAAAGGCCGTTCTCGGTCACAGCCGGATCTTCACTCCGGAGGTGATCAACGACATCCACATCAAGAGCGAGCTCGGCCGCTACCGGATGCGCGGGTTCTCGATGTTCAAGCCGATCCCGCACTGGGACGAGCTGATGTTCATGCCGGGCACGCTCACCCGGTTCGTGATCGAGGGGTACCGCGAGAAGTGTGAGACCAAGACCGTGCTCGGTGCCCGGTTTGCGAAGAACCCGCTGGTGCTCGACATCCCCATCTACATCACCGGGATGAGCTTCGGGGCGCTGTCGCTCGAAGCGAAGATGGCGCTCGCCAAGGGCGCCTCGATGGCCGGCACGGCGAAGTGCTCGGGCGAGGGCGGGATGATTCCGCCGGAGCGCGACTACTCGACGAAGTGG
>JANOKQ010000934.1:0-8733 GCA_031419375.1 Acidimicrobiaceae bacterium | reverse complement strand
GGTACTCGGTGGGCTTCGGTACTCGGTGGGCTTCGGTACTCGGTGGGCTTCGGTAGCTGGTGGGGTTGCGTCGAAAAAGGGGGGCGGGGCTACTCGGTCAGTGCCGCGCCGCCCGAGTACTGGGCGAGGCGGAACACGACGAACTCTGCGGGCTTCACCGGTGCGATCCCGATCTCGCAGGTCACCATCCCGGCGTCGATGTTCTCGGCCGGGTTCGTTTCGTAGTCGCATTTCACGTAGAACGCTTCGTCGGCGGTTTGGCCGAACAGCGCGCCATCACGCCACTGGCGCACGAGGAACGATGCGATCGTGCGGCGGATCCGCTGCCACAGGTCGAAGTCGTTCGGCTCGAACACCACCCACTGGGTGCCGTTCAGGATCGACTCCTCGAGGTAGTTGAACAGTCGTCGCACGTTGATGTACCGCCACGCCGGATCGGACGACAGGGTCCGCGCACCCCACACACGGATGCCTCGGCCGGGGAACGCCCGCACGACGTTGATGCCATGCGGGTTCAAGAGATCGTGCTCGCTCTTGGTGATGTTCAGCTCGAGGGTGATCGCACCACGCACGACCTCGTTGGCCGGCGCCTTGTGCACACCGCGGGTCGCGTCGTTGCGGGCCCACACACCGGCCATGTGGCCCGACGGTGGCACGAACTGGTTCTGTCCGGTGGCAGGGTCGAAGACCTTGATCCACGGCCAGTACAACGCAGCCTGCTTGGAGTCGTAGCCGGCCTTGTCAACGCGCCATTCCTTGATCTGCTGGGCGTTCAGGCCCGGCGGCGGGTCGAGAATGGCAAGCCGGTCGCCCATCAGTTCGCAGTGGGCGATCATCGCCAGCTGCACCGCCTGGACGCCCTCGAGGTCGATCAGTCGTCGCTGGTATGCGGCCATCAGGTCGGGAACGGAGAGCATCGTGATCTCCTCGATGGCCTCCAGCCCGGCGAACCCGGTCCGGTCGGACGCATCGCCGACGTAGTCCTCCGGCGAGATCCGCACCTTTGACACTGCACCGGCTGCTCCGCCCCCGGTGAGGTTGATCTTGCTCCCGGCAGCTGGGCGCTCGAGCGTGCCGCCCTTGGCCAGCTCTTCGAGCTGGACGAGCTTCGACGCCTGGTTGACCACGGTTGCAGCGTTCTTTGCGCCCTTCTTGATCGAGACCTCGTGCTCTTCTTCGACGTGGTTGTTCCGCTTCACGACGAGCTTGAACATGTCATCGCCGGAGCCCTCTGGCGCATCTTCGATCTCGACCGAAAGGGTGTTGCCCTCGTCGCCCGGTTTCTTGGCGGTGACCTTGTATGCGGGGAGGGATTTGTCGGGGCCCGAGGTGAGCTCGCCCTTGGCCGTCGGGATGGCAGCGGACGTGTCGTCGGCTCCGACACGCACGATGTAGGCCGACCCGCCGCCGTTGTTGAAGTATCCGTAGACGGCGTGGGCGAGGTAGGAGTCCTCGAGGAAGTCGCCGAACGCCTGCGTGAACTGGGTCCAATTGGTGACCAGCGTCGGCGTGTTGAACGGGCCGGACTTGGCCAGTCCGACGAACGCGGCGACCGATGTGGCTACTCCCTCAATCGGCCGGGAGCCGGCTTCGATCTCTTCGACGTAGACCCCTGGTGACAGGTACTGGGGCATGCACAACCTCCTTGGTGCGGGTGACGCTTGTGTGGATCGTGCCTCAACACGGGGCCGAGGCGAAGGCTCAACGAGCACGAGTCGAGGGCATCGGCGACTGCTCGATCGGGCAGCCGGAGTGGCCTTGAGACGGAAGCGCCGCCGGGTCGATGATGCTTCGATGGCTGATGCGCCCGTGTTGCGCGACCGCGCCGGTGAGTTGGTCGAGCGGGGCGAGAAGAGCTCGCAGCAGGCGAAAACGAGCACGCCGTCGCTCGCCTCGATCGTGGCGCAGTGGCAGCAGTCGATCGGCAACAGCAACGTTGCCGCGCTGAGTGCCCTGGCCGATGAGCAAGCGACCGAGGTCCCGGCCCCCACGACGGGCGCTCCGGCTGCAGCGCCCGCAGACGCTGCTCCCGAGAGCCCACGACCGGGGATGCCTACGCGAGCGCGCACTCCAGCAGACGTTGTCCAGGCGGACCCCGGCGCGACCACCACTTCTGGTTCGGCCGCCCCAGCCCCCAATGAACCCGACGAGATCGAGATGCCCGCGATGGACATTGCGGCCGAGCGCGCCGCTGTTGCCCAGGCTCCGCTAGCTCCCCAGCTCGACCGAGACGTGCCGAGCGCTCCGACGGGTGCGCCCCGCTTGGACGAGAGCCGTCCCGATGCCTCTTCCCGGGCAGGATCACCGGCAGCGCCGCCTTCGGCGGTGGCCTCGCCGACATCTGCGGTGGCCTCGCCGAGTGTCGCGGGTCCCACCGCGGCACCGGCTGGTGGTGACGCTCCCGCTGCATCTCCTGCCGCAGCGGCCCGAAGCCGCGTCGACGAGTTCGCCAAACCCGGTTTTACCGAAAAGAACCAGGCGGCAAAGGGCAAGCCAAAGCTCAGCGCGGGGGGCAGGCCGACCGGTAGCGGCGGTCGGCCGAACAGACCACCACAACGAAGTGGAGGAGGGGGAGCGGCGGCGAAGCCGAGCCTTGGCGACCCCGCGCTGGACAGGTGGAAGGCGGCGGTCGCAGCAGGCACCGCCGACGTCAAGTCCGACGACCTCACGGGTCTCGCCGACGCTGCGGCCGATGTGGCCAAGGAGGGGACCGACCGCACCGCCGCCCGTCAGGCATCTCTGGCCGACCCGACCATCGATGCCAAGTCGAACCAGCCCCCGCTGCCGAAGGAGGAGCCCAAGCAGAAGGCGTTGAACACCGCAGAGGCCGACTCGGTCATCGCCGCTGTCGAGGCCGCCGGCACGAAGCGACTGACCGATCAGTCATTCAGCCCGATCGGATCGCCCCCGAAGTATGAGGGGGCGATCCTGACGGGGAGCGACTACGTCCCGAAGAACCTGCGAACCGAGCTGGCCGCCGCCGCGTTGGCGCTCGTCACGACATGGGACGCCACCGAGCAAGCCGTGCTGTTCAGGAAGTTCAACAAGCTCAAGGAACAGATCGCGACGATCGAGGCCACCGGCGGCAAGGGCGTTGGTCCAGAAGCTCCGCAGGCGATCCACGACGACGGCCCAGCCAGCTTGACTCCTCCCAATCCAGTGATGGGCGACGTCCTCGGCGACGCGATCGCACGGTCAATGCTGTCCGTCGATTCGCGGGCGACGCAGATCCACGTATCGGCGGTCAGGGCGGTGCACGGCTCCAAGGTTCGGCCGATGATCGACATGGGCAAGGCCGAAGAACCAGCGCTGCAGCGCGAGCTTCGCGCCGAGCTCACCGGGATCGCTGCCGCCGCCGGTGTGTCCAAGGAGCAGCTCGATACCAAGGTCATCGAGCAGCAAGCTGTCGTCTTCAAGCAGATCCTGCACGCCGAGACAGGTATCCAGTTCGAGGCGGCGAACGCGGTGGCGGGGAGGCAGGGCCAGGCCAAGGACGAGGGCGACGCGATCGCTGGGGCGAAGACGGCGGTGCAGCAAGAGATCAGCGACAAGCAGGCGGCGGCCGAGGGACCGCCCGACACGGAGGCGATCGAGGCCAAGCGCGACGAGCTGCTGGACAAGCTCACCGCGACCGCGGCAACGGTGTCCGCCGGGTGGCGGGCCTCGGTGACCAAACGGCACGCCGAACTCGACGCAGGTGCCAGCGAGAAGCAGCAGCAGATCACCGCACTCGCCAACACCCAAGCGGCGGCGATCCGCAGGCACTGGGATGCCGACACCGATCCGAACAGGGGCATGGTCGAGGCGAGGCCGACGGTCGAGTGGGCCGGCATCGAAGCCGCCAAGGTCGAGGCCGAGCTGAACCGGCTGAAGGCCGCGGCGACCACTGAACACGACGCGTTGGTTGATGGGGTGAACCAACAGCTGACACCCGGCAAGGACCGGATCCGCGACTGGGCGGCCCATCAGGAGGGGCGCGAACGAGGGTGGTGGGAGCGGTTGCTCGACATGTTCCGCGATTGGGGCAAGCAGGCGATGGCCAGCAACGAGGCGTGGGAGCGGCAACGCAACGCAGAGTCGCGCACGTCGATGACGCAAGACCTCGACCTGCTGGCCGAGGTGAAGCAGGCGCAGCTCGACCGCAGCCAGGGCGCCTATTCGGCGGCGACGGGCAAGCTCACCCAAGAACAGAAACTGCTGGCCAAAACGTACCTGGAAGGTGGTATCGACTCGATCGGCTTCGTCGCCGAATCGACGATGAGCCGCATCGCCGCGCGCCGCAAACCGGAGCTTGCAGAGATCTTCGAGGCCCGCGCTATTGCGGAGTGGGAGTGGGAGCCCCTTGGCGAACTAGCGCGCGCCACGAACCCCGAGTTCCAGCCGAAGGTGCTCGCCAACAAGGTCCACGCCGCCGTCGACGGTGCCGGTACCAAGGAGGCCAAGGTCTACGAGGGTCTCGGCGGTGCCCGCACCGCAGTGGAGCGGGCCGCACTCGCCAAGTGCTACGAGACGACCTTCGGTGACTCGATGGCCGCCGACATCAAGGGGGACATGGATGACGAGGAGCTCGACCGAGCGCAGGCGTTGATGTCCGGTGACTCGGCGGCGGCAGATGCGGCGGCAATCGCCGATTCGGTGGATTGGTTCGGTGGCGACGCGCAGGTGGTCCGTGAGGCGTTGCGCGGTAAGACCCCCGCCGAGCTGGAGGCGATCAAGAAGGTGTATCGGGAGAAGTACGGCATCGACTTGACAGCTCATCTGCAAATCGTGATGCACGGTGCAGAGCGCGACAACGTGCTCGCGCTCGCTGATGGGGACATCGATAAGGCCGATGCGGCCGAGCTTGAAGATGCGATGGCCGGCCCCGGCACTGATGAAGCCAAGATGAAGCAGGTGTTAGAGCGGATCCGCGAGGAGGAGCAGCGCTACGCGCTGGCGCACAGCCTGACCAAACCGGAGCTCGACAAGCGGATCAAGGATCGCAACACTCGCGTCGCTGCGAAGTACGCAGCCATGGGCTACGGCAACCTCACGGCCAACGCCAAGGACGAGCTATCGGACGGCAGTGCGTTGGCGGCGAACAACGCCGACAACAAGCTCTTCGACGCGCTACAGGCCGGTGACGAGAGCAAGGTCGATGCGGCAAAGGCGCTGATCGAGCGAGAGGGCGCGTACACCAGCGACGACGAAGTCGAACGGATCGTACGCAACCAGCGCACGAAGGCCGAGTTCGACGTCAACCTCGAAGAAGCCGGCAAGAAGGCCCGACTGGTCGCGCTTGCGAACTCCGGGGACATCTCCAAGGACGAGTACGCAACGCAGCTCGCAGATATCGACCCGAACGACCAGGCCAACCAAAAGCGCAAGGAGGCGCTGATCGTGTCCAAGGGCAAGGCCAACATGGCTGCCCTGAAGTCCGACTACGCGGCGATGGCGGGCACCGGCGGCAGCAACGCCGCTTCCGGCACGGAGACCTTCGACGGGCTCATCGACAAGGGCACGAGCGGCTACTCCAAGGATGAGATCAACGAGCTCATCGACGCTGGGGGCAAGCTGTCGCCCGAGCAGGAGATCTACTATGCGGTGGCCGGGGCAGGCACCGACGAGGGCAAGATCAAGGAAACACTGAAGGGCAAAACGCCGGCCGAGATCGAACGGATCCGCTCGGACTACGAGACGCTGCACGGTAAGGGATCGTTCAACGCCGACATCCTCGGCGACCTGTCCGGTCGCGAGGATCTCGACGTCGGATTGACCCTCGTGTACGGCGACCCATCGACGTTCGATGATCAGCTCGCGAAGGCGAAACCCGAAGATCGAGCCAAACTGGTCGCAGGATTCGAGGGGTACCTCCGGAAGCGACAGGACTTCGAAAGGACCGGGGGGGCCAGCATGCCTCCGGAGGAAGACAGCATGAACAGCCTGGCCCAGATCGCACTTGCGATCACGCGGGCGAAGGACTATCACGCGGCGCTCACTCTGGCCGAGGCTGATCCCGAGAACAAGGATAAGGCCATCGACGTCCTCGGTGCCAGGGCTCGTTTCGACATGAACTTCCAAGGGGCGGTACAGGCCCAGGAGGAGGTTCGCGAGCAGAACGACGCATTCGCCGACATCGCTGCCCAAGTTGCGGCTGCGCTCGTCGGGATCGCTGTGGCATTTGCCACAGCGGGTACAGCCACGCTCGCCATGGTGGCGCTCTATGCCGCCGTCGCGTCGGCGGCCACGTCGATCGTGGTGAAGGCGACCTTGAAAGGCGCGGCCTACGGCTGGGAAGATCTCGGTATCGATGTGGCTGTCGGTCTCGTCGACATCGCGACAAGCTACGCCACGGCCGGTTTCGGAAAGGTCGCGCTGGCCGCGGTGGAACGTGCCGTGCTCAGCCAGGCGGCGCGGATGGCGGCCAAGGAGGGTGCCGGAAAACTCACCGAACGTGCGGTCAAGGCGTTCATCAAGGAGGCAGTCGAGGAAGGTATCGAGAACGGCATTCAGGCGATGCCCTCCGCGTTCGTCAGCGGCTTGGCGGAGGGGCAGGACGTGCTGACCGCAGCCAAGGGCGCAGGCACTGCCGGCTTGCAGGGTGGCGGTGTGGGAATCGGCATTCACGGCGGCAAGGCGATCGTTGGTGCAGCAGCAACGAGGATCAAGGGAGCGCTTGCAAAAGAGCCGCACATCGAGACCGGAAGCCCGCAACGTCTCCTCGACGAACCGCGGCTCGACGAACCGCGGCTAGGTCGGCTCGATGACGAGCCACACGCCCCCACCCCGGCGCCGAAGGCCATCCCGGGGGGATCGACCGAGACAAAGCCGCTGCGGGAAGTTCCCGCCGACGATGGGCAGGCCGCCAAGGTCGGCACCCCGGACCCGGATGCCAGCCGCGTTCGTTCGGCAGAGCCGCACCAACGCGGCGAGCCGTCAGGACCCGCCCGCGAGCGGGCGACGGCCCAGGGTGGCCCGAGCCCAGACGACGTGGGCAAGTCGTTGAGCGCCGACGATCTTGCAACGCGCTACGGGATGCCCGCCGCCAACGTTGCGAAGATCAAGGCGATCGCCGAAGAGGCGGGCGTGATCATCGACATCCGACCGACGACGCCGTATGCCGAGGCAATGCTGCGCGAGGGCACGGCCCTTCCAAAGCCCGAAAAGCTCAAACCCAAGACGATCTCGAGAGACGATGTCATGCTGGGATTGGCGACCGAGGAGAACCTCGGCAAGGTCGGTTACTTCCCGCCCGAGTCGGCCAGGCTACCCGACAATTTTGACGAGCTCGAGCCTGGGATGCAGCGCAGATTGCTCGATCGGGCCCGGCAGCGCCAGGCCGAGTTCACCGAACACCAGGCCGAAATGGCAGAACTGGTAGCCGACGGCAAGATTCGCTTGGAAACCGACGGCACTATCACCAACACCGGTCTGCTAGAGGGAAAAGGAGAGCTTCCTTTCACGGGGGATCACGACATCTTCGACATCCGTCAAGCAGACGGCCGCCCAGTTGACCCCAAAAAATATGGGGAGATCGTCAGACAGCTGATCGAAGCGGACGTCGGCGTGATGCATGGGGCAGCGAACAACTGGAAACTCGACTCGAAGGCGACGTTCAATCCCGATGCGATGGCCAAGATGGAGGCGAACCACTCGGCCAATGGTAAGGAACCGTTGGTGCGGCTCGGTGCCGGTGAGCCCCACGCAGTATGGCACGAGCCGTACGAGATCCCCGAGGGCACGATCTACTTCAGTGAAGGTGCCGACTCGCTAGATGCCGAGTTGAATCACGACTATTTCAAAAAAGTCGCGGCTCGCCAACCCGAGGCGGAGGTTGCCCTCTTGCGCAATCGCGAGACGGGCCAGTACGTAGTGATGCAAGGCAACCGGCACGAGGTGTTGATCGGTGACGCCAATGAAATGGTGAATGCACCAGTGAACCAGCAGGTTGGGGGACCCACCGAAGGGCTCATATCGGGCGGGTTTTGGGAAGTGGTGGCCCATAATCACCCAGTTGACGCGAGTGGTGTGACGCCGGCCTACAACAGGTTGCCCAGTGGCGCCAATGGCGACATGCGAGCTGTGGTTCGCGAGGCCACCGCCGCGGGGGAGGCTCGCACTTCCGAACTCCACTTCGTCACGGAGACGGGGCCCGGCGTCGCCAAGTTCGGATTCGAGCCGGGCCACGAACTTCCCTACATGATCGAACTCCCTCGTGCCGACGGCCCCCCTATCCCGGAGCGCTTTGCGACGATCGACGACTACCACGACTGGTACGCAGCCTCGCCGCACGGGCGGGTCGCGACCCTTGGTGACATCCCCGACGATTTCGAGGGCCCGCGCCGTCAACGGTCGCAGGAGTTTAACGAAGAGGAGCCGACCGTTCCCGGAAGACGTCCGCCGTCCGACGGTTCAGTGAGGGCTGTCGAGTCGGTTGACGAGGTCGGAAGATTGCAGGCCGAGCAGGACAGGGCGGCAGCCGCCGATCGGCGTGGGGAGTCGGAGTTCGCCGACGATGACGCCGCCGTCGGCATGGACTCCCTGGCCGACGAAGCTGGGCCGGAGGCCGGTGGCGAACCCGGCCGCATATCGCAGCTCGACACTCCGGACCCACGTTGGAATATCGAGCAAGCGCAAGCGGGCAACGATTTCAATCGGTCGCAACGCGGCGTTTACTCCGCCGAGGAACTGCTTCTGGAGAATGGTAAGCGTGTCGACGGCTACACCCCTGGCCTGGTCATCGTCTCCCGAAAG
>JANOKQ010000933.1:0-2875 GCA_031419375.1 Acidimicrobiaceae bacterium | reverse complement strand
TCTGACGACAGAGTCGGGCTACCCACCTCAGTGGGTGGCCGCGTCGATGTCGGAATGGTCGGCATCTGGACCCGGCAGCTCGACGGCGTGTCGGGTGATGTCACCTCCGATCCAGCACTTTGCAGAGTCGATCGACCAGTTCGCTTCTGGAGGTGCGCGTGGTCGTGTACTCGCGGATCTGACCGCCCGCAGCGTGGATGATCCTCCCGGTGATGTCCGCTGCCTCGTCGGAGACCAGGTAGGCGATGACAGCGGCAACATGCCCGGGATCTAGATCCAACAGGTTCGACGTACCATCGCGGAACCCCTGATCGAGCAGCTCGGCGTTCATTCGGGTTCGCGCGCCGGGCGAGATCGCATTCACGGTGATTCCTGAGCCGGTGGTCTCGGCCGCGGCGACGAGCGTTGCCGACCAGAGCGCTGCCTTCGCTGCCCCGTAACCAAGCGAGGCAGCGAAGCGGGCATCGAGGGACGCCTCGGACACGGTGTTGACGATCCGTCCCCAACCACGCGGACGCATGTCCACGATCGCCGATGACATGGTGCCTAGCGCCGCTTTGAGATGCACGTCAATCAGCCGGTCGAGCTGCTCCTCGTCCGGCGCTTCGGCCGTACCTCCACCGTGGGCAAAGCCGGCGTTGTTGATCACAACGTCGACTCGGCCGAAGACTTCGATCGCCCGTTCGATCACGCGACGGCCTCCGGCGACCGAGGCGATGTCAGTCGGGTCGACGATCGCGATACCGCCGACCGCTTCGATCTCTTCGACGACGCCGACTGCTCGACCGGTGTCGTGCCCGGTCCCGTCGAGGGCCGTGCCGAGATCGTTGACGACGACCTTGGCGCCGAGCGAGGCGAGCTTCAATGCGTGGGCGCGACCGATGCCACCCCCGGCGCCGGTGACGACGGCAACGCGACCATCCAACCGCGCCTTCACACTGCGGATTCGCTCATGACCAGCTCACCGGAAGACGCTTCGCCTGACGAACGCCGGCAAACTCGTATTCGACCTCATGGCCATCAGCGACCCGGTAATCCGGAATTCGCCGATGAAACTGGTCGACGGCGACGCGCAACTCGGCCCGGGCCAGATGCGAGCCAAGGCAGCGATGGAACCCGGCGGCGAAGGCGATGTGGGCGTTCGGCTCGCGGGCGAGGTCGACCGCCATCGGGCTCTCGAACGTCGATGGGTCGAGGTTGGCGCTGGCCCAGCAGAGGTAGATCATCTCGCCCTGCTTGATCGGCACTCCGTTGATGTCGGTATCGCGGACCGCCCAACGACCGCCGCCCGACGGCACCGGACTCTCTGAGCGCATGATCTCCTCGATCGCCCGCGGGAGGTCGTCGGGATTCTCGACGAGATGCCGTCGCTCGACCGGATGCGTGGCCAGCCAGGCCAAGATGCACGACAGCGAGGAGGTGACCGTGTCGAGCCCGGCGATGGTGAACATGTGCATCAGGTTGACGATTTCGTCGTCGTTGAGCCCATGCCCATCGACCTGGAACGTCATGAATGCATCGAGCAGGTCGTCGCGACGCTCCGTCTCGGCCCGACGCTCGGCGAGGCGTATCCGCAGGTGCGCGTCCATTTCCAAACCAGCGGCACGCCCGATCTCCTCCATCTCCATCATCGAGGTGCCCTCGTTCTTGAGGATGCGGTTTTTCTTCGAATTGAGGAAGTCCGAGTCGTCCAGCGGCATGCCGAACAGAGTGAGAAAGACAGTCGACGGCAACGGAACGCACAGTGCATCGTGCAGATCCGCGTGGCCGTCGGCGATGAACGCGTCGATCAGTCGGTCGGTCAACGCCCTGATTTGCGGTTCGAGCAATGCCATCTTGCGGGGGGTGAAAAGCGGGTCGAGCAGGCGACGATAATGGCGGTGGCGGTCACCATCGAGATGCAATGGGATCAGCGGTTCCGCCGAGCCCATGCCGAACGCCTGATGGGTCACCGGATCGGTGGCCACGAGGTCGGGGTTTCGGGCGGCGGCGAGCACGTCATCCATCCGGAAGAAACCGACGCCCATCTCCCACCGCACGACCGGGGTCTCACGACGAACCCGGTCGAAGATCGCCTGCGGATATTCCAGGCTGAGCGCGCCGTTCGGTTCGTAGGCGATCATCGACCGCAACTCGCGGCTCATCTCCTCGAACTTGATGTCGCAAACATCGTGACGCATCGAAAATCCCCATTCCGTCGGCAGCGCCGAGCTCGGCAATCAGATAGATGATACACCTGTTCAGATCCCGGTCAGTAGCCCGAGAGCTACGGGCTCGGCCAGAGCGACGCCGTCAGTTCCAGACCAGCGGGAGAACCCTCGGGGCCCGGGGGTTTCCCGAGTAGGTGAGCGCGACACCATCGGCGACTGCGTAATCCGGGAGGCGTTCGTGCCAGACCTCCATCGCGACCCGCAGTTCCATTCGGGCGAGGTGTGACCCGAGGCAGCGGTGAAAGCCGCTCGCAAAACCGATGTGGGCGTTCGGGTTGCGGTCGAAATCGACTTCGAGCGGGTTCGGGAAGGCGGCGGCGTCTGCATTACACCCCGCCCACGACACCATGATGTACGAACCGGCCGGCACCATCGTGCCACTCGGCAGCGTGAGGTCGGCGACGACTCGACGGGTCCCTTCAACAACCGGTGACTCGACACGCATCAACTCCTCGACCGCACTCGGGAGCACCGACGGGTCAGCGACGATGCGGGCTCTGTGCTCCGGATGGCGAGCGAGGAAACTCAAGAAGCAGGCCAACGAGCCGGCAACCGTGTCGAGTCCGGCGATCATGAGCAGGCCGAGGATATCCAACACCTCCTGGCGGCCCAGGCGCTCGCCGTCGACCTCCGCGTTGAGCAACCAACTCGTCATGTCGTCGCGC
>JANOKQ010000932.1:0-2913 GCA_031419375.1 Acidimicrobiaceae bacterium | reverse complement strand
GTCGAGGTCGTCTTGGAGCGCATGCGCGTACGCAGCCTCGACCCGCGCGATCACGCGAGCCGGGTCATCGACGTGAGTGTTGATCTCGCCACTGGCCGAGTAGCGCTCGTACGGCTTGCGCATCACCGACAGATCGGTGTTGGACCGGGACAGTTCGTCGAGCATGAACATCGTCGCGATCAGGCCGCTGTCGGCACGGAAGTTGTCGAGGAAGTAGTAGTGCGCCGAGTGCTCGCCGCCGAACACCGCACCGGTGTCGGCCATCACCTGTTTGATGAACGAGTGGCCCACCTTGGTGCGCACCGGCACGCCACCATGCTCGCGGATCACCTCGGGCACCGCACGCGAGCAGATCAGGTTGTGTAACACCGTTGCACCCTGGTGCGACCGCAAGATGTTGGCAGCCAAGATCGCGGTGGTGGTGGAACCGCTGAGACCGCGGCCCGCCTCGTCCACCACGAACACCCGGTCGGCATCCCCGTCGAAGGCGAGGCCCACATCGAAGCCACCCGACAGCACCCGCGCCTGCAGATCGCGCTGGTTCTCGGGCTGCAACGGATCGGCCGGATGATTCGGGAACGTACCGTCGAGTTCGCCGTACATCACCTCGAGGGTGATCTGCGGTATCCGTTCGAACACCGCTGGGACGACAAGGCCACCCATGCCGTTCGCGGTGTCGGCGACGACACGCATCGGGCGTAACCCAGCAGTGTCGACGAACGACACCACGTGATCAGTGAACGCCGACAACAGGTTCTTCGTGGACATCACCCCGGCACGCGCTGCCGGCGCAGGTGCGTCGCCGTCGAGTACCCGCATCGCCGTATCGCGAACCTCGAACAGCCCCGTGTCCTGGCCCACAGGGCGCGCCCCACTGAGGCAGAACTTGACGCCGTTGTAGCGCGCCGGGTTGTGCGACGCGGTGAAGATCGCCCCCGGAGCATCCATGCGGCCAGCGGCGTAGTACACCAGATCGGTGGACGCGAGGCCGAGATCGACCACGTCGACACCCTGCTCGAGCACGCCGCGGGCGAACGCATCCACGAGCTCGGGACCCGACGGACGCATGTCGCGACCGACCACTACCCGTGGCGCGGCGGCGAAGCGGGCAAACGCGACACCCAAGGCGTACGCGACCTCGGGGTTCATCTGATCCGGGACGGTGCCCCTCACGTCGTAGGCCTTGACGATGGAAGCGAGCACGGCAGAAGACGCGCCGCGAGACGAATGGTCGAGAGCGGACATGCGGTGTAGGACCCTACCCGGCGGGATCGTCCGACTGGTGGCGGTCGAGCGGCGGCAACAGCGGGTCGAACCTCGGCACCGACGACGTCGGAGGCGGCGGGGTTGTCGGGTCGAGATCAAACTCGGTCGCTGTGTTACCCCACGCCGGTTCCCGCCAGGATTCGCTCCACCGATCGTCGCGGCCCGGATCGTCGCGGCCCGGATCGTCGCGGCCCGGATCGTGTCGGCCCGGTTCGCCATCGGCGCCACGAACGAAGGGGTCGAGATCGAAATCGGGATCAGACCCCGGGGCGAGGTCACGCATCAACCCTGCGGGCGCACTGCCCGGGTGGCGTACGTCGCCAAGGACCCGCCAACCAACGAGCGCCAGCAAGCCCAACAAGGTGAGCGCGTAGGCAACGACATCGAGGTTCGACCGGCCATAGGTGAGATGCACGTCGTTGGCCGTCGGCACCACCACCATCAGGTTCGGCGCGATGCGCCACGGGCCGTCGGCACCGCTGACCTGCCAGTTCGGGAAGTAGCTCATCTTCACGAGGACCGGCACACCGATCTGGTCGACACTGAAGCGCAGGTCCTGTTCGCCGAGCACCACACCCGACACGGTGACGGTGGGTAGGTCGACCACCTCGATCGGCTCGGTCGGTTGCACGATGTCGACCTGGTTTTCCTGGCGACGGCTGAGGTCGGGGGCGACCTCGATGCGCTGCCAGGCCGCGGGACCGTCGTCGGCAGGGGTCGCCGCCCATTCGTCGCGGTGCTGGAACCAGCTCATCCCGAGCTCGAGGTTGCGTTCGCGCGGATCGCCCCCGCGCTCACCGACGACGACCGGCTGCACCTCGAGCGGCACGACGAGATCGCTGCCGGCGACTCGGTAGATGTCCCATGGTCCCACTTCGCCGACGAGGGTGAGGTCTGGTTGGGTTTCGGCTTCAGTACGGGCCACCTCGGTGAACACCATCACGTACTTCACCCCGAGGCTTTGCAGGTACGGCACGCCCTTGGCCGCGTCTGCGTCGTCGTAGCGCAGTTCGCGCACCGGGTTGGAGCTGTCGTCGCTCATCGCCGCGGCCGTGACGAAGTGATACGGGGTGGTCCCCGACGCCTCGAAGAACAGGCCCTCCATGCTGGTGATGCAGCCGTCGGTCCAGTGCGGCAGCAGCATCAGCGCCATCGTCGTGCCGTACTTGCCGTTCGCTTCGTTGTTTTCCCACATCGCCCGGCCGCAGCCGTGTGCGGGGTCGGCACCGAGGTCGGCCATGGTGGTGACGAGCGAGCGGTACTCACCGTACGCAGGCTTGTCTTCGTAGCCAGTGAAGTTGTAGCGCGACCACGCATCGCTGAGTGCATCTGTCGAGGTAGCCGTGAGCGAGATCGGGCCCACCTGGTAGACGCTCTTCCCGTTGTGGGTTTGCATGTCAGCTCCGGGCATCACCCGGAAGAACATCAGCTCGATCAACAACACTGACACCCCGATCAGCGCCGCCACCACGGTTCCAAGCCGCATCGACCGCTGCGCGCTCAGCCGTCGCGAACCGGTGGCTGCCTGCGCGATCACGTGGACCACCTCAACCAGGCCGACCATCATCAATAGGTAGCGCAGCAGGTACATGAACGGCAACAGCCGCGGGTTCCACAACAACCCGATCACCGGCAGGCTGTCACGGG
>JANOKQ010000931.1:0-4506 GCA_031419375.1 Acidimicrobiaceae bacterium | reverse complement strand
TAGGTGTTGCCTTCGACACTGATCGTCGCGGTGCGGGTCACCTTGCGAGTTGCCGACCAGCGGAACGCGTCGATCAACCGATCCGGTGCCGGATGAACCGGTGTGCCACCGGCGTGCCACCGGTCGATCGGGGCCTGGTCGGTCTCCGCGTGGGTTCGCCGGTTGGCGACCTGTTCGGCCCATGCTTGGAACCGGTCGTTCAACGCATCGAGTGAGTCGATGCCGGTGTGTTCGATCTCGGTCAGGAACCGTTCACGGATGTAACGGTTCAGACGTTCCTGTTTGCCACGCCCTTGCGGCGAATACGGTTTCGAGTGCACCAGGCGGACGCCCAGCACAGCGCATGTTCTTGACAGCATCGCGTTCGAGAAGGGGGCGCCGTTGTCGGTGTAGAGCACCTCTGGTAGCCCGCGGCGGATGATCGCGTGGCGGAACACGTCTTGGCCGGCGCGGGTGTTCTCGAACGGCATGAACCGGCCATGCACCAGCAACCGGGAGTGGTCATCGACGATCAGGAACAGGCGGGCCCTCACCGACGTGACGGTCTTCGGGAACGGAACGAACGGCCCGACAAGCACATCGGTGATCCACCGCTGGTTCGATCGTTCCGCCTCGTAACGGCCGAACACTTTCGGTTCGGCCGCCAACGCGGCCCGGTGCAACCCGCGACGGCGCAGCTGGGCGCGCACGGTGCGCTCAGCCATCCGCACACCATAACGATGCCAGATGATGTCGACGATCTGCGCGGCTGAACGCGCTGGGACCTCGATCCGTAACGCGGCGGCGACATCAGCCAACTCCGGATGCGCCCGGACGATCCCGGTGTCACCACGCGGCTGCGGCCGCAACCCGTCCAAACCGTGCACGCGCCACGCCCGCAACCAGCGGTCGATCGTCGCCCGGCTGTAGCGGCGTCCGGTCCCGTCCGGGTGGGCATGCACACGGTCAGCAATCAGGCGCACGATCCCGCCCCGTTCCGCGCCCGTCAACCGGGCCGGTAACGCTTCGGCGATCACCGCATACCGGTGCAGGGCGATCTGTTCACACGTCTCGTTGTTCATCATCAGGTTCCTTGTCCACGATCCCCGGGAATGGGGATGGAGGTATGAAACGCCGATTGCCGAAAACACGCCACGGCGGATCCGTGTTGGTCGTGACCAGCCGCCCGCCGCACACCACCGACACGAACGACCACAACGATCCCGTTCTCAGCTCATGACGCGCTGTCGCCGCCTGATGCGCCCAGCCCATCGCCGCGATCGCGGCCGCGGGCACCGCGGTCGGCCACCTCGCCGGGATGATCCCACCCAACTCGACAGCCAACGACGCGAACCCCGACCACCAACGCGCAGCAGTCGCACGGAAGCGGCGCACCCACCCGCGCACCGTCGTGAACGGCACATCCAACACGCCAGCCACCACACCGATCGACACGATCCCCGCCGTGACATCAGCAAGCGCCCGACCCACCGTCTCGACCACATCCAACCGGCCGACCAACAAGAAATCTGGGAGCAACGCATGCGACACCCCACACGGCGCGCACCGCGCCCGCACGACCCACAACCGATGACAACGGCCCCCGGCACGGACCGATCGTTCATACCCAGACCACAACATCATCGGCAACGAGCACCCCGAACACGACAGCCGCGGAACCGCGACATCACGACCAGCAGCCACGTACTGCTCGACAGGCAACGGACACGGCCATACCATGACCACGGGTGCTACGACACCCTTCCGGACCCCTCCCGCGGCGAGCGCTAACTCGCCGAACCGGGAGGGGTCCAACACGTTTTCAGGACACCCAACCCTCCCACCCACCCAACCCCAGCCGCAAACACCACCGCCGAACAGACCCCACCCACCCTCAGATAATCAGACCGCCAACACCAGCCCGCGGCTGCGGCCTCGGCGTCGTCAGTCGACCAACGGGCGTACATCCACCGTCCAGCCCGGCGAGTCGTAGCTCTTGGCTCGTTCAACTGCGTCTCGGATTCGTTCTCGAAACCCTTGCACCAATGGCGAGTCGGCGATCACCTTGTCTTGGATGACTGACTTAGCTTCGAAGAGCACTCGCTCGAGACCGTTCGTATCGCGACACTGGGCATCGACAGTTGCTTGCTCGATTTCTCGTTCCGCTGGAAGGGCACTCGAGTCACTGCATCCCGGCTGCATCCGTGCGCAGATCGAGCACGACACGCTCCTCGGCAAGTCAGGAGTGTCGCCGAGGTGCGGGGGCCGCTCCGACGGTCCTTTCAGTGGCTGACCCAGGGGTTGATGATCGACACCGAGGTGTCGGCGAAGTCATCGACGCTGCGGGTCGCGAGTACCGCGCCATGACTGCGACACGTGGCAGCGATCTGCGCGTCGGCGGTGCTGATCGGTCGCCCGGCTCGCTCGCGGCGAACCACGATGTCGGCATAGTGAGCCGCCGCAGTCTCGTCGAAAGCGACAACTCGGTGTTCGAAATCCTCGGACATGATGGCTTCGACGCGCTCAGCGATGTCGGTCTTGCGGCGCCCTTCGGGAAGCCGGGCGACGCCGTAGAGCAGCTCGGCAACAGTGATAGCAGTCAGATAGACATCGGCCGCTGGCTGACGGTCGACCCAATCGACGACGGCGGCAGCCGGCTCGGGCCGCATGAGTTCGGACACGACGTTGGTATCGAGGACGATCACGGCAGCGTGGCTGCACGGGGAAGGTCGGTGCGTGCCGGTAGGTCGAGTTCGATCCCTCCAAGCGTTGCAAATCGCTGCTGGATGCGGCTTCCAAGACGGTCGCGCCCTGATGACCCGGTCAGCGCGTCACGCAGGATTTCTCGAACTTCTGCCTCCATCGAGCGGCCTTTTTCGGCGGCGCGCACCCGTAAGCGGGAGCGGAGCTCATCGTCAAGGCCTCGAATCGTGAGTGTTGCCACAGTGTTTCTCCTTGCCTCGAATGCACCCTCAATGACAGCAATGCTAGCAACGATCGGAACTCCTCGACGATCCCACCCGTGTACTCGGCCACGCTCGTTCGGTAGAACACGTGTCATGCAAAGACTAGGCTGCTCGTATGACGACTCAGCTGGCGATACGGCTTGACGACAACGATCTCATTGCACTCGATGAACTGGCACGCCGAGACGGGGTTACCCGTTCAGAAGCCGCCAGGCGAGCGATTCGACTGTTGGTCGCGAACACGAACGCAGCGCACCACACGGCCGAGCTCGATCGGATTGGCGCACTTCTGCGTATCTCGCCTGGATCGCGTTGGCTCACCGGTGCCGACGTGGTGACATCTGAGCCGGACCCAGACTTCGCAGCCGACATTGCTGCCTCGATCGGCGACGACACGACTGACGAGATAGCCAATCCGTGGAGCAGGTGACCGTTCCCCGCCCCGCGGTGTTCGACACCTCGGTCTTTGTAGGCCGCGAATCGCGGGGTATCGGCACACTCTCCGGCTGGGCCCCGATCATCTCCGTCGTCACCGTTGCCGAACTCTCGCTCGGCGTTGAAGCCGCGCGAACACCCGAGATTAGAGCTCGACGATCGAAGACGCTCGATGACGCCAAGCGGTCGCCGATCGTCGGCATCGTTGTTGAGGACGGACTCGACGTTCCCGCTGCGTGGGTCAACCTTCGAAGATCGCTCTCACGCAAGATGCCAGCCAACGATGCATGGATCGCCGCGACCGCGATTGCGCTCGGCATCCCGGTCCTCACCCAGGACGATGACTACGAAGCCGCAGCATCTCTCGTCGAAGTCGTGAGAATCTGAGGCCGATCGGCGGCGACAGTCGATAAGGGCGCGAGTGATGAGATCGACTATGACGCGCACCGCTGGGTGCCCCGTGTCAGAGCAGGATGCGGGCGATCCGTTCGCCGATCATCACCGTCGGCAGGTTGGTGTTGGCACGGGGGATCTGCGGGATGATCGATGCGTCCGCAATCACGACATGGTCCATGCCGAGGACCCGCCCGTTGTGGTCGCACACCGACAACGGGTCGGCGACGTCTCCCATGCGACACGTGCCGACGGGGTGGTAGTAGTGGGCCACCTGGGCCCGGATCGCCTCGTCTGATGAGCTATCGGTGATCGGACCGCCGACGAGTGGTGCAACGAGCGGATGCTCGAGCAGCGCGTTGGCGATACGCAGACCGTCGCGCATCACCGCGATGTCGTGGCCGGCCGGATCAGTGAGGTACCCGTGGTCGATGAACGGGTGCGCGTGGGGATCGCGGCTGGTGATTCGGAACTGTCCGCGACTACGCGGCGTCATGCACGCGACCTCCACCGTGGCCCGCCCGTACAGCATGCTCGTCTGATTGCTGCCCACGATCGGGAACACGTGCAGGTCATACAACCCGTCAGTGCATTGGCTCGAGATCGCCTTGCCGAGGGTCTGTTCCTCGGGGAGAAATCCCGTCGCCGCGACCTCATCAAGCCAACCCTGCAGGTCGGCTCCAACCGCTCGATCGGCGTGGAACATCGGGTGATCATGAAGGTTCGCGCCGAC
>JANOKQ010000930.1:0-4727 GCA_031419375.1 Acidimicrobiaceae bacterium | reverse complement strand
CGGAGGCGCTGGGGGCGGCCCCCCGTGGAGCGCCGGACTGGCCGCGCGACGGAACCACGTGTTCGTGAACGCAGGTATCGACGGGAGCGGGCTGGGTGCCGAAGCGGAGCCACCACGTGAGAAGGACGTCGATGCGTAATCCGAGACGGCCAGGCCTTCCGACGGATCAAGTGACCGAGCCACGGGAGTGGTCAACTGGAGTTCCGGCCATCGTAAGCACCGCATCCAGAACGATGGGCAAAGTCGGCCCGGTCCGTACCCTGCGCACGCTTGCTGTGATCAACCAACCCAATGGCTACGACTGCCCGGGCTGTGCGTGGCCGGAGCCGCCGCCCGGGCGAGCGGCACCGGATTGAGTTCTGCGAAAGCGGTGCCAAGGCGGTTGCACAGGAAGCGACGAGCGCCCGGGTTGACGACGGGTTCTTTGCCAGGCACTCCCTCGAGGACCTGCAATCGAGATCGGACTACTGGCTTGGTGAGGCCGGCCGACTGACCGCACCGATGATCAAGCGTCCCGGTGGCACCCACTACCAGCCGATCGGATGGGAGGAAGCGTTCGTCGAGATCGCCGCACAGCTACGGGGCCTCGACTGCCACGAGCCGACGAGCTTCGCACTCGCCGAGACGATCGGGGTTGGCAAGGGCTCCGTCCACCTCGACGCCTTCGCCAGAGCTGACCTTGATCGTGATCGTCGGCCAGAATCCCGGCAGCAATCACCCGCGGATGCTCACGACGCTCGAAGCGGCCAAACGGTCTGGGGCGAAGATCATCGCAATCAATCCGCTACCGGAGGCCGGGCTGCTCCGGTACAGAACCCGTAAAAGGTCAGCGGAGTGATCGGGCGCGGCACCGCGATCGCCGACATTCACCTGCCGATCCAGCTTGGCGGCGACCAGGCGTTGTTCCATCTGTGGAACCGCTGGCTGCTCGAACGCGAGAGGCAGGTTCCCGGGGTGCTGCTCGGAGGGCACATCGGGCGCGACGGTGCCGGGCTGAGCCCGATCCGTGGTCACAGCAATGTGCAAGGCGACCGGACCATGGGCATCTTTGATCGACACGAGCCGGACCTGCTCGATGCATTGGAAGCCGAGTTCGGTGTGGCGATGCCGCGCCCCCTGGGCTCGACACCGTCGATGACGGCGCGAGCGGCGCGCAGTTCGTCACGGTCGAGGATTCGATGGGCATGGTTCATGCGTCCAGTGGTGTCCTCGAGCCACCGTCGTCGTCGCGAATTGGCGTGGTTGGTGCCGAGCCGTTGCCGAAGTGAGGCGACGAACATCTGCGAACTCGCTACAGCGATTTTCGGTCGCGATCATCGTGTGTCGTGGGGGGCGATGCGCACCAACAACGACATCGTCCGCGACCACATCGCCAGGGTGATCCCCGGGTTCAACGACTTCAACACGCGGGTGCGCAAGCCGGCCGGATTTGCCCTGCCGCATCCGTCCCGCGACGAGCGACGGAATGGCCCACTTCAGCGTGACCTCGGTGGCGAGTAACACGCTGCCGGGCGGCCAACTGATGTTGCAGACGCCCCGCTCGCACGACCAGTACAACACAACCATCTACGGCCACGACGACCGATACCGCGGGATCAAGGGGGATCGCCATGTGATCATGGTGAACCCCACCGACATTGCTCAGTTGGGATTCGCGGATGGCGACACGGTCGACATCGTCAGCGTTCTACCGGGTCCATCCAGACGTGCCCGGTCGTACCGGATCGTCGCCTATCCGACCCCGCCTGGTTCGGCAGCGGCCTACTATTCCGAGGCAAACGTCCTGCTCAGATTGGATCATCACGGCACCGACGCAGACCCCTGCAGCAAAAGCGATTCCGATCCGCCTCGAACGGCCGGAGTGCTGACGCCGGTCAGTGACGACGGTCAGTGATGACGGCGGCGCGGTCGGGCGACAAAGCCGATGACTGCCCCCGCCGCCGCGCTGATGCCGATGACCGCCCACATCGGCGCGGTGGCGTCACTGAACACCCAGTCGACATTGGCGTCGTCGGTGTTCACCAGCGCGAACACCACGATCGCGGCGAGTACCGCAATCCAGATCACGATCCGAATGGCCTGGCCGGCGCTGGCCTTTCGTTCGTGCAGCGTCTGGTGTTCGTCGTTGCTCATCGGGGCTCCTCAGGTACTCGATCGCCGGATAATGGCACCGGCGCTGCAGGCGCACTACCCGCTTCGGGACGGTGTCGAAACCTCGATCGGCCGTTCAGGTGCCGGAGTCCTCGGCGTGACGAGTCCGACTCGTGTCCGACGCGCGGTGGAGCAGCTGGCAGGATGATTTCATGGCGGGTACAGACGTGGCTGACGTATCGGTTCCGCAGACATCACGGGGGTCGGTGCAGCGCATGGCGCTGCCCGTGACCGTGGTGGCCGCATCGTCGCTGCTTGCTGCAGCCGGTGTGATCCACCTCGCGCTGGTTCCGTCGCACATCAACGTGTGGGCCGCGGAGGGTGTTGGTTTCGCTGTCGCTGGATGGCTGCAGCTAGTGCTCGCTGCCGCGCTCGCCACCTGTGTCGCATGCCCCGGGTCCAGGCGGCTGTTCGGGGCGTCGATCGTGGTCAATGTGGTGCTCGTGGTGATGTGGGCCGCGAGCCGCACCGGCGGGTTCCCGCTGGGCCCTTTCGCCAACCACGCCGAGTCGGTGGCCTTCACCGACGCAGCAACGGTGGCCATGGAAACAGTCGTCATCGGCATCTCGGCGGCGGCTCTTGCCCGCCCCGCACTCACCTCAGCCGTTCGGCGCCGCAGTGCGGCCCTCATCCCGCTCGCGGCCCTCATCCCGCTCGCGGCGGTGGCACTGACCAGCGCGGTCCTGCTGTCGCCCAGCGCCCGCGACCACGCTGGTTCCGCCCACGGCGACCATCCCGCAGCGGGAGCCTCTCTCACCGCGTCAGTCGCCGCGCCCCTGTGACCGTTGACGACAAGGGGTTCTCCCTGCTGATGAACGGGCACCAGCACGAGGCCGAACCGCAGCCGATGGACTCGGCGACCACGGTGCTGCTCGCTTACCAGTTGGCCCGCACCGCGGAGTTGGTGGCGATGTACCCGACTGTGGCGGCAGCGGAGGTGGCCGGCTATCGCCGCCAGGGTCCGTTCTCGCCCGGCCTCGGCACCCACTACGGCAAGGGTGGCGACACCCTCGTTGGGGCGATCATCGACGAGGAGAACGTGCTCGATCCGATGTTGATCTACGAGGGCTCCGCCCCAGAGTCGAAGCTGGCTGGCTTCATGTACGTCGCGTTTGGTACTGGCACCGTGCCGGAGGGTTTTGCTGGCCCCAACGACGTGTGGCACGAGCACACCAACGTGTGCCTGGTGGTCAACCCCGACGGCTCGACCGATGCGCCCCTCGGCGCCGACCGCAGCGACGTATCCCCGGAGCTGTGCGACCGGTACGGCGGGTTCCTCATCGACAACACCGGCTACATGGTGCACGTGTGGACCGTGCCCGGCTACGAGAGCTCGCTCGGTGTGTTCAACAAGGTCAATCCGGCACTCACCTGCGCCGACGGCAGCTACTACACCAAGCCGATCGAGGACTGGGGCGACTCCGTCACCTCGTGCGCCGCCGCGTAGCCAGTCGCCCGTTGCAGGCCACTCGTGCCCTGACCGCAACGGTTCGTGCAGCGCGATCGCGAGTCTGGTCGGGACATCACCGGACCGCGCAGAACATTCGTCGGAAAGTCCCGCTAGTCCGTTGCGGGCGGGCGGCGGAACGACACTGCGAGTTGAGCGACTGCACCGCCGATACCGACGGCGGCGGCGACGATCGCGCCGCTCCACCCGCTCCACTCGATGTCGAAGGCATGATCGAGTGACCACTCGCCCGGCCCAACGATGGCGATCACCCATGCTGCGACCGCGATCGACGCGCAGTACTCCCAGCCTTCGCCTTTGCGGAAGATGAAGAACCCGACCTTCCAGTGCACGGTCACGATGGCCACGATCATCAATGCGATGACGGCGGCGGCGGCCAGCGGGGTCACGAACCCGAGCGCGAGCAGGAGGCCGGCACCGACCTCGGTGGTCGCGGCCAGCCGAGCTTGCAGTGCGGGCCAGCGCATCCCGATCCCGCCGAACCAACCCGCCGTTCCGGCGAGGCCGGCGGGGCCGAAGAACTTGTTGTAGCCGTGGTAGGCGAGGAACACGCCGAACACCACCCGCAGTACCAACAGGCCGAAGTTGAACTGGTTCACGAGGAGCTCCCTAGATCATGGGTGGTGCGTACTTGTTGGCTGCTGGCGCGCACTGGCGGGCGTTCTGCCAGATTGAGCGGAACGAGCGAACCGTCAGCGCGGGTCAGTGCGGGCGCCACGATAGAGAGTGCGGGATCGATTCGCGTCAGCGCGGTGGCCATCACCTCGGCGGCTTGCACCGACAGCGCGTGCAGGCTGCGGTGGCGATGGTGGCGTACCCCCAGATCGACCTGGGCGATGCTCTCGGGCCCGTAGGCGGCGGCGATGTCGAACAGCATTGCGATCTCGACGCCCCAACCCTCGACGAACGGGATCGATTCCAGCGCGCTCCGCCGGCCGGCGAACTCACCCGACAGCGGCTGCGCGAGTGGGGACAGGCCAGGCGCGAACAACGACAGCAGCGGCCGAGCAACAAGTTCGGTCGTTCGCCCCCCGCCGCCGGCGTTGGTGGGCCGGTGGTACGACGCCTTGACGAGTTGCACCGAGTGGTCCTCGACGAGTGGGGCCAG
>JANOKQ010000929.1:0-10301 GCA_031419375.1 Acidimicrobiaceae bacterium | reverse complement strand
GTCAAGCAGGTTGGTGGTGAACAGCGGGATCACCTTCTCGGGGAACTGGTACGGGCCGTAGTTGTTGCTACACCGGGTGACCAGTACCGGCAGCCCGTGGGTGGTGTAGTAGCTCAGCGCGATCAGGTCGCTACCGGCTTTGGCCGCCGAGTATGGCGAACGCGGGCCGAGTACATCGGTCTCGCTGAACGAGCCCTCCTCGATCGAGCCGTAGACCTCATCGGTGGAGATGTGCAGGAACCGTTCCACACCCACCTGGCGGGCCACGTCGCACAGCACGTTCGTTCCGAAGCAGTTGGTGCGCACGAACGAGTGGCCGTCCTTGATCGAGCGGTCGACATGGGTTTCGGCAGCGAAGTGGACCACGGCGTCGTGGCCCTGCATCGCCTCGAGCACGTCGTCTTGATCGCAGATGTCGGCGTGCACGAATCGGCACCGGCGGTCGTCGACCACGTCACGGATGCTGGCCAAGTTGCCGGCATAGGTGAGCGCGTCGTAGACGGTGACCTCGTCGTCGGTGGTCGCCAGCACATGACGCACGTAGTTCGATCCGATGAACCCGGCACCGCCGGTGACGAAGAGCTTCATGACCGGCTCACAGTCGCATCGGCCAGTACGGGCGGCGCCCGGCGGGCAGGTCGCTGCGAGCCGGGTTGGTTTGATCTCGTGTCGACAGGATCGGGTCGGTGACGCCCCAATCGGCGTTGATCGCCGGGTCGTCCCATGCCACGCCGAGCTCGTCGGCCGGGTTGTAGTACCCGTCGACGAGATAGGTGATCACCATGTCGGTCAACGCAGCGAACCCGTGGGCAACACCGGGCGGGATGAACACCCCGAGGTGGTTCTCGCCGGTCAGGTCGAGCGTCAGCGTCGCTCCATCGGTGGGTCCGCCCTCGCGCAAATCGTGCAGCACCACCCTGGCGTGGCCGAACGGTACGTACCAGTAGTCGGCTTGGTGAAGGTGATAGTGCAAGCCCACCAGCGCGCCCCGTTGACGGTTGGCCCGGTTGCCCTGGATCATCTCCCGGCCGTTCGGGAACCACTCGCGTCGGTAGGTCTCGATGAACAGCCCGCGCTGGTCGCCGTGGATCGCCGGTTCGACGATCCATGCGCCGCTGACGACGTCGCTTTCGTAGATGTGTGCCATGAATGTCCGTTCCCGTCTCTACTCGACGTCGATCTGGCAGTGGTCGCCGACCATTAGCCGCAACGCCCGCGGCCGCACCTGCGAGCGCGACACCACGGCTTCCTTGCCGATCAGGCTGTCTTCCAACCGCTGGATGTCGCAGATGCGGCTGCCGTCCATGATCACCGAGTGCTCGACTTCGCTGTTGCGCACCTCGCAATCATTGCCGATCGCGCTGAACGGGCCGATGAAGCTGTGGGCGATGGTGGTCCTCGCGCCGATGACCAGCGGGCCGCGCAGCGTGGAATCAATGATCGTCGCCCCCGCTTCCACCACCACCCGGCCGTCGATCACCGAGGTGTCGTCCACGCTGCCGTCGAGGCGCGTGTCGATCCGCTCGAGCAGCAACCGGTTGGCCTCGAGCAGCGGGGTGAGCTTGCCAGTGTCGATCCACCACCCGGTCAGTTCCTCCTGGCGCACGCGTCGGCCCTGATCGACCAGCCACTGGATCGCGTCGGTGATCTCCAACTCGCCACGCGGCGACGGATCAATCGCCCGCACCGCATCAAGGATCGTCCGGTCGAACAAGTACACCCCCACCAGCGCGAGGTCGCTGACCGGGTCGGTGGGTTTTTCGACGAGGCGGACGACGTTGCCGTTTGCATCGAGTTCGGCGATACCGAAGCGATGCGGGTCGGGAACCTTTTTCAGCAGGATCTGCGCGGCAGGCGGATCGGCCGTGGCGCGGGCGCGCGCGAACGCCCGCACGAACGCACCGAGATCCTGTTCGAGCAGATTTTCGCCGAGGTACATCACGAAGTCGTCGTCGCCCAGGAAATCTGCGGCGATCAGCACGCAATGCGCCAGGCCGAGCGGGGCGTCCTGGGGGATGAACGTGATCGCCGCGCCCCATTTCGAACCGTTGCCGAGGGCGGCCATCACCTCGGTCCGGGTGTCGCCGACGATCACCCCGATCTCGGTGATCCCAGCGGCCACCATCGCCTCGATGCCGTAGAACAGGATCGGCTTGTTGGCCACCGGCACCAACTGCTTGGCACTGGTGTGAGTGATCGGCCGCAGCCGGGTTCCGGCACCGCCGGCGAGGATGAGCGCCTTCATATCGGACGACAGTATGCCGTCACGCCTGGCAGGCCCGCGCTCACGGTGAAAGGGCGGGGGCCGGACCGTCGCCTCGGAAGTAGGCGAGCACAGCGTCGGCCCCGTCGCCGAGCAGCAGCACGGCGTTGCCGTCGATGGTGTCGCCGTACACCGGCAGCGAGTACGTGGCCAGCCCATCGCCCACCGCGGTGCGTAGCGAGGCACCGGCGGCGAGCACGTCGGTCTCGTCGTCGAGGCGGATTGCCGAGGTGCTGCTGGCAATCACCTCGCCGGCTTCGAACGGGTTGGCCTTCACCCGCGCCAGCGCCGTCTGCAAGGCGGTGTTGACGAAGCGCTGCTGGCGCTTGGTGCGCCCGATGTCGGCCGTTCCATCCACATGCCATTCACCATCTTCACGGAACTCCTCGTAGTAACGGCTCCTCGCGTAGGCGAGGGCCTGCACGCCATCCAGGATCGGGCAGCCGGGCTCCATGATGTTCAAGCCGGTGTTGACATCGCGCGTCGGGTACCACACGCAGATCTCGACACCGCCGACCGCGTCGACAAGCTCCTTGAAGCCGGAGAAGTCGACCTCGACGTAGTGGTGCACCGGCAGGCTGAGCGCACTCTGCACCGTCTGCACCAATTGCGCGGGCCCGTTCCCGTCGCTGCCAGCGTTGTAGGCCGAGTTGATCCGGCTGTTGCCCCGGCCAGGGATATCGACCCATAGGTCGCGCGGGATCGATAGCAGCGCGGCCTGGCCGGTCGCCCGGTCGCGGCGCAGCACCATGATCGTGTCGCTGCGCGTGCCCTGCACATCGGCCTCGCTGCCGATGCCGCCGTAGTCGGGCGAGAGCGGGTCGCTGTTGGCGCGGCTGTCCGAGCCGACGAGCAGGAAGTTCTCGACCGTGCCACTCGGCGGGCTGAGCACCGCGGCCACGCCCGGCACCCGCTGGATGCTGTCGATCGTGGTCGACGCGGCAGCCAGCGTGCCGGCGGCACCGGCCACGGCCGTCGCCCCGAGCAGCACCACGGCGAGGAGAAGCCGCCCGCCGGCGCTGGGGGCGCGACGAGAGGGCTGCGGCTCGTGGGGGATCACGGCTTCAAGGGTACTGAACCGCGCCACGCCCGCCCCGGCACCCGGCTACTCGGGGCGCGGCTACTCGGGGCGCGGCCGGAGGTGGACGACATCGCCGGTGTCGACGCGATGGGTGATCGCACAGTCGTCGATCACCACGAGCCGCCCGTCGGGTTCCACATCGACCGCCCGCCCGTCGAGGTGCCCGTCACGCCCGTGCACGCGCACCGGCTGACCAATGGTGGCCAGCCGTGACCGGTACAGCGGCACAGCGTCGGCGGGCAGCGCGTCGTAGGCGCGCAGCATCGCCTCCAGCACCTCATGAGGGCGCACCCCACCGCCGAGGCATGCCGCCCCGTCGGGGGCCCAGCCGACGTTCAGACCAATACCGACCACCACATGATCGAGCCGCCCATCCACCACGCCAGCCTGGGCCAGCACCCCGGCCAGCTTGGCCTCGCCGAGCATCAAATCGTTCGGCCACTTCAACACCGGCACCAGCCCGGTCAACGCTTCCACGGCGGCCGCGGCAGACAGCGCAACGCGCTGGGTGAGCTGGTGCGGATGGTCAGGCACCGTACGAAAGAGCAATGAAACCAACAGGTTCGCGCCCGGTGGAGCGGTCCACACCCGGTCGAGGCGGCCCCGCCCGGCGGTCTGATAGCCGGCCACCAGCACGCTGTGATCGGGGGCACCCTGGGCCGCTGCGGCGAGCAGATCGGCGTTGGTGCTACCCGTCTCGTCGACGGCCCGCACGTGCCATCCGGGGGGCCAGGTGGCACCGACCATGTCCATTCCGCAAGTATTGCCACCTGTGCTACAAAAAATCCTGATCGCAAACCGTGGCGAGATAGCTGTCCGTGTCATCCGGGCCGCTCGTGAACTCGGAATCAAAACCGTCGCCGTCTACAGCGAGCTCGATCGCAACGCCCTCCACGTTCGCCTCGCCGACGAGGCGTACGCGCTCGGCGGGCAGACCGCGGCCGAGAGCTACCTCAACACCGAGGCGATCCTCGACGCAATCGAGCGCAGTGGCGCTGACGCCGTCCACCCGGGGTACGGGTTCTTCAGTGAGAACGCCGACTTCGCCAGGGCGATCATCGCCAAGGGTGTCGCCTTCATCGGCCCGCCGCCGGAGGCGATCGACGAGATGGGCGACAAGGTCAGCTCGCGCAAGGCCGCCCTGCGCGGCGGGGCCCCGATCGTGCCGGGCACTACCGAGTTCGTTACGTCCGCCGACGAGATCGTCGAGTTCGGCAACGCCCACGGGTGGCCGCTCGTGATCAAGGCCGCGTACGGCGGCGGTGGGCGTGGGATGAAGGTGGTCCAGTCGGCCGCCGACGTGCCGGAGGCGATCGACAGCGCCAAGCGCGAAGCGAAGTCGTTCTTCGGTCGCGACGAGATCTACATCGAGCGCTACCTCACCTGGCCCCGCCATGTGGAGGTGCAGATCGTCGGCGACCAACACGGCAACGTGGTGTGGGTCAGCACCCGCGACTGCTCGGCACAGCGGCGGCACCAGAAGCTGATCGAGGAGGCCCCCTCCTACGGCATGGCGCCCGGTATCGAAGAGGCGATGGGCGAGGCGGCGATCAAGGCCGCCAAGGCTGTCGGCTACTACAACGCCGGCACGGTCGAGTTCATCTACCAGGACGAGGAGTTCTTCTTCCTCGAGATGAACACCCGGCTACAGGTGGAGCACCCGGTCACCGAGGTCATCACCGGGATCGATCTGGTCGAGTGGCAAATTCTGGTCGCCAGCGGCGAGCCGTTGCCGATGACCCAGGCCGAGGTTGCTGCACAACGGCGCGGGCACGGCATCGAGGTGCGGATCAACGCCGAGAATCCCGCAGGCGGCAAGTTCCTCCCCTCCCCCGGCACGATCACCAAGCTCGTCCCGCCGGACGGTTTCGGGGTGCGCTTCGACGCCGGCTACGAGACCGGCGACACGGTCAGCCAGTACTACGACAACCTCGTCGGCAAGGTGATCGTGTGGGGCAAGGACCGCCCGACCGCCATCGCCCGTACCATTCGCGCTTTGCAAGAAATGGTCGTCGAGGGCGTGGCCACCACCATCCCAGCCGACATCGCCATCTTGTCGCACCCCGATTTCCAGGCGATGACGCACTCCACCAAATGGGTCGAGGAACGACTCGACCTCAGCGGCATCGAAGCGCCGAAGCCCCCCGCCCCCGCTGGCGACGACGACACGCCGCTCGTGCAGCGGGCCACCACCGTCGAGGTCAACGGCAAGCGCTTCGATGTGAAGATGTGGGTGCCTGACGCGCCGATGATGGCCGCCGGTCCGGCCAAGGCCGCCAAGAAGCCGGCCCGCAGCGCCAGCGGCGCCGGTGCCGGCGGCGTCGCCTCGGGCAGTGTCGAGGTGCCGATGCAGGGCACGATCGTGAAGATCCTCGTGACCGTCGGCCAGGTGGTGGAGGAGGGTCAGGCGGTCGTGGTGCTCGAAGCGATGAAGATGGAAAACCAGATCGCCGCGACCAAAGCTGGCACGGTCACCGAGATCAAGGTTGCCGCGGGCGACACGGTCGGCGCCGGAGACATCGTCGTCATCATCAGCTGACGCCCCGGTCCCAAGGATCTGGGCAGGATTCGTTTCGGTTTCCGAGAGGAATCCTGCCCAGATCTACATCAGGTGCGGATGACGATGGTGCCAGCGGCTCGGTCGTGGAGGCCTTGGCGGAGCGGGCCGAGCCATGCCATCGCGTACACCACGACCGTGAGCGCGAAGCTGATCTCGGGTTGCGGCACCGAGATCGCGGCCACCGGGACCACCGCCCGCTGCGCAGCCTGCAACCAACCGACCCTGCCGCCATCGTCGAGGCGGACCACCCTCGTGCCGGTGGCGAACTTGCCAACGGTGCGCCCGAACACCGCGACCATCACCGTGGAGTACACCAGCTCCAACGCGGCGAACGAGGTGCTGATCGCCAACGCCATGCCGGCGCTGACGTCGTCGCCCTGGCGGAACCCCGCCACAACCACGCCGATCGAGACGGGCACCAGTATCAGAAACCGGTCGAGCACCTCGCCGAGCGCGCGCCGACCGAGCGTTGCCAGCTGCACCTGCCCCGGCAACTCTGCGATGCGTGGTTTTCGCTCAGCGGACACGGCGGCAACGACTCACGGTCATTCGGCCGCTTCGGCCAGTGCCTCGCTGAGCGCCGGATGCACCAGCAGGCTCTCGACGATGTCGGTCACCTTCAAGTTGGCGGTGACCGCGAGCGCAATGACGCTGATCAGCTCGGCCGCGTGGCGGCCGACGATCGAGCCACCGAGCACCACGCCGGTCGCCGGGTCGGAGATGATCTTCACGAACCCGCGCCAATCGTTGTTGATCAACGCCTTCGGGGTGGAGCTGAATGGCACCTTGGTGACTCGAATCTTGCGGCCCATCGAGAACGCGTCGGCCTCGGCCAAACCAACATCGGCGATCTCCGGTTCGGTGAAGATCGCGCTCGCCGCTTTGTCGTAGTCGAGGTGGCGGTGGGCCACCTTTTGCAACCCCATCACGTGTTCGGCCACCTTGCGGCCCTGCATGCTGGCCACGCTCGACAGGGGCAGCTTGCCGCTGATATCGCCAGCGGCATAGATGTGGGCGACGTTGGTCTGGCAGTGGCGGTTGATGGTGACGTAGCCGCCATCAGTCTCCACCCCGGCGAGCTCGAGGCTCAACCCGTCGGTGTTCGGCACCGAGCCGATAGCTAGCACCGCATGCGAGCTGCGCACCACCCGGCCGTCGTCGCAACGGACCACCACCACGTCGTCGCCCTCGCCGTCGGCGCTGCGCTCCTCGCTGCCGGCAACCCCGCTGCCAGCAACCCCGCTGCCGGACACCCGGGCCCCGGAGACCCGCTCGATCACCGTGGCGCGGGCACCCTTCAGCAGGCGCACGCCGCGCTGCAGAAAGTCGTCCTCCAGCACAGCTGCCACTTCGGGGTCCTTGTTGGGCAGCACCTGCTGGCGGCTGACCACCAGCGTCACCTTGGCACCGAACGAGCTGAACATGTGTACGAACTCCACCCCGGTCACCCCGGAGCCGACCACCGTGACGCTCTCGGGGAACACCCGCGGCGGGTAGCAGTCGCGAGTGGTGAGGATGCGCTCGCCATCGGGCACGCACCAGTCGGGGATGCGCGGCCGCGAACCGGTCGCGATGAGGATGGCGTCGGCGTGCAGTTGGCGGACGCCCTCGTCAGTGACCACCTCGATCTCGTGGGGACCGAGGAACCGGGCCGTGCCGTGGATCATCTCGATGCCCTGGCTGCTGAGCAGGCGTGTGGTGCCTAGCTGCAGGCGGGTCTTGATGCTGTCGATTCGCTCGGTCAGGGCCTCGACATCGACCTCCGGCTGCTGCTGTTCCAACCCCATGCCGCCGAGGCGTCGGGTGAACGCGATCGCCCCGCCAGTGGCGATCATCGTCTTCGACGGGATGCAGTCCCACAGGTGGGCGGCACCGCCGATGACGTCACGCTCCACCAAGGTCACCTGCGCACCGAGGCGCGCCGCGTAGGTTGCCGCGGTGTTCCCAGCCGGGCCACCGCCGAGGATCACAAATCGAGTCGCCACGTCGGCCGAGGCTAGCGGCCCGGCCCGTCAGGTAGACCGAACGTGGTGGCCGCGCCACAACTCACTCGCCGATGATCGCCCAGCCGTCCTCGGCGAACATCGTGTCGCGCTGGGTGCCGAGCTGGGTGCCGCCAGCCGCGCCCGAGCCCGCCGCGCCCGAGCCCGTGACGGGACCGATCTCGAGTGCGCCACCGGCCGCATTGGGGCAGAACCGCGACGGGTAGTTGATGGTGTGGCGTGGCTCGCCGACCCATTCGAAGTGCATGCCGTCGGGCACCAGGAAGTTGCCACCCCAGGCAAAGTTGTGCTTGCGGAAGATGCGCACCACACGGCAGTCCATCTGCGGCACGCGACCCTGGGCATTGGCGACGGTGTTCATGTCGAGCGCCATCCCCCACGCGTGCCGGCTGACCGACCCGATGGTGCCCGACACCCTTGCAAAGCGCGGGTTCCAGCATCCGCCATAGGTGTTGGTGTTGCCAAGGTCGACGGCGAACGACAGCCCGGCCGCAGCGATCTCGGTGAGCGCGGCCTGAATGTCACCGACAACGGCGCGGTGACAACTCGCCCGCAGACCGATCGAGGAGTAGTTGACGCGCAAGATGTTGGTTGCCACCCAGTCGTCGTCGAGTGACAGGCCGAGGTTGGAGTTGACGCGGTAGTCGAACTCGCCGAGCAGGGTCTTCAGCCGACCCCCGCCCAGCAGCGAGTCGGGGTTCGGCGGCTGCCACGACCGGAATATGCGCACGGCGATGCCGTCGACCATGCCGGCCGCGGCGATCTGGGCATCCATCTGCTCGCGGGAGAACTGCCCGTACAACAACACCCGTGTGGTGATGTCGATGCCGAGCACGTCGGCCTGTTCGTGCGACATCACCAGTTCGGCACCGCCGACTTCGGCGTCGGGGGCGATGTAGCCGATCGGGAACGACGCGATGCCGCCGCCAATGTCGACGAGATCGACCACGTCGCCGGCCTGGGCACCGCGCAACGCGGCGGTGGTGGCGCTCATCACCACCTGGCCGGAGGCCACGGCCGACGACACGGTGAAGCTCATCACCCGCCCGATCGCATCGACCGGCAATGCGGTGACGCCCATCGGGAACTGCCACTGGCCTCCGCCGGGCCCGCTGGCCTGTTGCACATACGCGCCACCGCGACGCACACTCGACAGGCCGATGTTGAACGCCCGGCCGCGGGCACTGGCGACACCCATGACGGTGGCGAGCTGCTCTGCCCGGTCGATCAGCGCCCCAGTCATCGGCCCCGATTGCCCGATCGACACGGTGTCGACCGCGGTCACAACCCGCGTCGCCGGTCGCGTGGTCAGCGCCGACGTGGTGACGAACTCGACCTGCGCGGCAGGAACCGGGACGACAGGCTCCGGCGCGGCCGACGACGGCACAGCAATGGAGCTGAACAGGGCGCTCGCACAGCACGCGGCGATGAGCGCTCGTCGACGTGTCATTGGGGGTTCAAGCTACCAGTCGCCAATTCGCATCCGGCCGCGGCCCGAAACCCGGTACCGTCTGATGACTGTGACTGCGCCGCCTCCCGACACCCCCGACCAGGCTGTTTCCGCCGCCAGCACCGACCCGACCGGCAGCGACCAGTCCGGTAGCGGTCTGGCCGCCGAACGGGCGCAGCGGCTGGCCAAGCTCGACCAGCTGCGCGAGGCCGGGACCAACCCGTACCCGTACCGCTTCGACCGTACCCACACCCTGGCCGAGGTGCGCGAACTCCACGGCGAACTCGAACCGGGGACCGAGACCGAGCACCGGGTCGCGCTCGCCGGGCGGACGATGCTGATCCGCGACTCCGGCAAGCTGGTGTTCGCGACCATGCGCGATCGCACCGGCGAGATCCAGTTGTTCGTTTCCAAAGCGGTTCTCGGCGACGAGGCGTTCGCCGAGTTCACCCGGCTCGACCTCGGTGACTGGCTGGGCGTGTTCGGCACGGTGATGACCACTCGCAAGGGCGAGCTGAGCGTCAAGGTCGACCGCTTCGAGTTGCTGTCGAAGGCGGTGCGCCCGCTGCCCAACAAGTGGCACGGCCTGACCGACACCGACACCCGTTTCCGCCAGCGGTACGTCGATCTGATCGTCAACGAAGATGCCCGCCGTGCATTCCAGATGCGCCACGAAGTGATCTCCAGCTTCCGTCGCACCCTGCACGGGCGCGGCTTCATCGAGGTGGAGACCCCGGTGCTGCACGTGGAGGCCGGCGGGGCCCACGCCCGCCCGTTCGTCACCCACCACAACACCCTCGACATGCAGCTGTACCTGCGCATTGCGCTCGAACTGCACCTCAAGCGGTTGATCGTCGGCGGGATGGAGCGCGTGTTCGAGATCGGACGAATCTTCCGCAACGAGGGCATCAGCACCCGCCACAACCCCGAGTTCACGATGATGG
>JANOKQ010000928.1:0-3280 GCA_031419375.1 Acidimicrobiaceae bacterium | reverse complement strand
CAACCTCGTTGTCTCGGCTCCGGGAGTGCTGCGCGGCGTTCACCTTCACTTTGTCCACACCGACCAGCTCGTCATGGCGCACGGCCGAATGGTCGTTGGTTTGCACGATTGTCGCTCAGGGTCGCCCACGTTCGGTCAGGGTGCCTCGGTGCTGCTCGAAGACGCCGATCGCGCGCTCATCGTGCCACCGGGTGTGGCCCACGGATTTTGGATGCCGAACGGCGGCACGTTGGTCTACGGCCTGGACGCGGAGTGGACTCCAGCGGACGAACTGGGTTGTCGATGGGATGACCCAGCGCTCAAGATCGATTGGTCAGCCTTTGGTGATCCCCTACCGACCGCGTCACCTGGCCTGCCGCACCTGTCGGAACGCGACCGAGGTGCGCACCCGTTGGCGGCGATGCTCGCCGAGTACAACGCGACCCGCGGTGACGGCAACGGCACGGTGCACGGTGCGCCGGCCGGTCGCGAGTCAGCGATCGGCACCAACCGCTAGCCGGGCTTCGGCGATCAGGCGCACCGAGGTCGCTGCGTCGGCGGCCGATGACCGTGGTGCCGGTCCTCCGCGCAGATGGTCGAGGAACACGGCGAGCTCAGCCTCCAACGGCATGTTCGGCGTGAAGGCGCGCTTGTCGTAGCGGGTGCCACAGCGAACGTGGACATGATCGGTGTAGCCACCGCCGAGCAATGCGCTGCCGTCGGTTCCCACGAGATGCACCTCACGTCGATCGATCGGAGACCGATCCGACACGTGGACGGTGAGCCATCGCGTCTGGTCGTCGGTAAAGGTGGCGGCGAGCGTTCGAACCTGGCGGCGGTGGTCGACATGGCCATGTGCCTCGCTCAACGTGGACACTCCGCCGAACACCTCGAGCGCAATCGAGAGGTCGTGTGGGGCGAGTGTCCACGCAGCGTCAGCGTCGCTGTGGGAGTCGGCGTAGCCGATACGGCTGGTATGCATCCCGACGATGCTCCCCAGTTCGCCGGAGCGGGCGAGCTCGGCAAGGAGCAGCACCCCATTGTGGTAGCGCCACTTGTCCATCACGAACAGCCGGTCGCCGAACTGTTCGACCAGGCGCCGCGCCTCGTCGGTGTTGCAACACATCGGCTTCTCGACGAAGACCGGGACACCACGCGCGGCAACCGATTCAATACAGGTGGTGTGATGTGCAGCACTGACGGCGACCACGAAACCATCGCAGTACGGGAGGTGCCCGATCTCCGTGTGGACAGCACGCGCGCCACCATGGCGGGCGACCTCGCGGCTCTCTGCGCCTGGCGACCACACGTACACCTCGGCACCGAGCGCAAGGAGGTCGCGCAAGATCAACCGCCCCCATGGCCCACAACCGAGCAGTCCGACCGTTGGCGCACTCACCGCAACGCACCGGCGAGTCGCCGGACGATTGAGTTTCGAGCGAGTCGGCCCTGGAGTCGAGCCATTCTGGTTGCCGCCAGCACCCGATAGCGCTCCTCCGCCTCGGTGCGGCGACTGCGCTCGCCCGCCAACGCCGCCGCCGAGGTCGCCAACGCCGCCGACGATTCGGTCTCGTGGGCCGCGAGTTGGGCGGTGAGGGCAGCAACGTCTACTTCAGCGGCTTGGATCGTTTGCTGCTGTTGTTCCACCTGTTGGTCGAGCACGCTCTGGAAGTGCAGCCGTTCGGTCATGGCCCGTGTGTATTCCGCCGACAGGCGTTCCACCTCGTGGCCGCTACGAATGAGCGTCTGGTGTGTCGATTCGAGTCGCTGATCGAGATCGGCCACCCTCGCTGCCAACTCCTCGAGCCCCGCATGTTGCCGCTCCCGAGCGGCTTCGCACCATGTCGCGTGCGCCACCTGCTCCGAGCGGCTGCGGCGCGATTCCGCCAGCACAGCGGTTGCGGTCAGCGCATCCCATCGCGTGCTCACCACATCACGCCACCCTTCGATCTCGGCGAGCCTTCGCTCGAGCGACCAGCCCCCTCGGAAGACACCGGCGATGTTCAACATGGTGACTGAATCGGTACTTGCAATCGTGAGCCCGAGGTTCATCGCACCCGTCACAAAGAACCAGTCCGTGTAACGGGCGGTGGGCGTGAGGTGCCAACGCAGACCTTTGTCGCGTACAGCTGCCATCGTGTGCCCGAGCGTCGACAAGCACACAAAGCTCGATCCCCGAAGATGCGCGGCGCGCATCGCTTCGTCGTTCAGATCCACGGCCACCAGATGGGTTCCTGAATCGGCATCGACGAACAAGTGGTTGGTATGGGCAAAGTCGGCATGTTCGAGTGCCAGCCGCATCGCGGTGAGATGCGTTGACGCCCACAGGTCGTCGTCACTGAGGTAGCACACAAAATCCGACTCGCGCCCGGCGAGCACCACGTTCCGATGTGTTTCGCCGAGGCGCTCACCCTTTTCGAACCACTGGTACGACACCCGTTCATCCTGGGACACGATCTCGTCGAGGATGTCGCGGGTTGACGGTGGCGCACCATCGCCGATCACGATCAGTTCGAAGTCGGTGTGGTCTTGGGCAAGGACTGAGGCGATGGAATGCCTGATCAACGGACCGTGATCGAACGTGGGGATGATCACAGTCGCGGTTGCCAGGGTCACGGCCGAACGATATCGAAGCCGCGCGTGATCAGGCTCGCTCTCAGGTCACGCCAACGGGCGGCCTCTACGTCAGATTGACGATCTGGCAGGCTAGATCAGCCAGGCCGCCGGCGCGAGCCACAGCGGCTCCCCGTCGGCGCTGCTCGGCGGAGGGACTCAGGTCCGAGTCGGCGCACAGTTCCCGGCGGACGAAGTACGCGTGACCCCAATAGAGCTGGCCGCCGGGCACCATCGTCTCATGCGGCACCGAATCGAAGAACGAGATGTCACGCACGTCATCGCCTGCGGGACCTTCGGTCGAGTAATGGGTGAGGTGGTCGAGCCGCCACAGCACGAAGCCCCGCGCCCTGAGGAATCCATCGATGTCGGCGAACAACGGTTGGCCCTCGTAGATCGGGTTGAACTCAACTTCGATCTCGAGAACGAGCACGCTGGCGAGCATCCTCTCGGCCCCTTGCAGAACGCCCAGCTCCGAGCCCTGGGTGTCAAGCTTGAGGAAATCGATCACTTCCACGTCGTGGTCAGCGCACCACATGTCCAGCGTGGTGACGTTGACCTCGATCCGATCGGTTTGCTCGATGCACTCCAACTCGCGAAACACGCGCGAGAGCCGGGCGATCGGCGGGTACATCGACGAACACGCCGGTTCGGCAGTCACGTGCAGGCGCATCGTGCCAGCTGTGGC
>JANOKQ010000927.1:0-3915 GCA_031419375.1 Acidimicrobiaceae bacterium | reverse complement strand
ATCGTCGATGGCGGCAATCACGTCATTGAAAACGTCTCCGGCCGCTGAGCGTTTACCCTCGCAGGCGCGTTGTGACGTCAACTACGGTCGACGTGATGCCGAGCGAACCGTCCGCACCACGCGATCTGTCCGTCACAGCCGTTGGTGCCGCACTCGATTCGGCGGCCGAGGTGCGGGTGGAGTGGGCGCCAGCCTGGCTGACGCCGGAGTGGTTGTCGGATGTGCTCGGCAGCGAGGTCACCCGGTTCTCTGTCGACCGGATCGGTGACGGGCTGGTGGGCATGAACCTGCGCCTGCAACCCGTGTACGCCAACGGTCCGGCTGATCAGAGTGAGGCGCAACCCGGCAACCTGGTGGTGAAACTGCCGTCGCCCGATCCGATCAGCAAGATGACCGGGGTAGCGCTCCGCAATTACGAGCGCGAGGTGTTCTTCTACCGTGACCTCGCCTCCACGGTCGATATCCGAGTCGCGGCATGCCACCACACCGATTGGGACGCGGCCACCGGCGATTTCGTGCTTGTGCTCGAAGACCTTGCGCCCGGCGCACAAGGCGATCAGCTCACCGGTTGCTCCGTCGACCAGGCGCGCACCGCGGTGCTCGAGCTGGCCAAGTTGCATGGGCCGCGCTGGGACGATCCGTCGTTGCACGACCTGGAGTGGCTCAACCGCCGCGCCGGCCCCGACGACACGGCTCGCCTCGTGGAGTTCTGGGACATGTTCATGCCCGGCTTCATGACCACCTACGCCAGGCACCTGTCGGCGGAATCCGTCGACCTAATCGAGCGGTTCAGCCCGCGGCTCGGCGACTGGGTGGACGGTCATGACGAGCCTTTCACGGTGACCCATGGCGACTACCGGCTCGACAACCTCATGTTCGCAACGACCTCCGGTGGCTACCCAGTCGCAGCGGTTGATTGGCAAACCCCTGGGCACGGCGCGGCGCTCGGGGACGTGAGCTATTTCATGGGTGCCGGGCTACTTCCGCCGCAACGGCGCGAGGTGGAGCGTGAACTGCTCGACGAGTACACCCTCGCCCTGTCCGCCTACGGCGTGGCGATCGACAGCGCGGACCTGTGGCACCAGTACCGCCGCGACGCGTTCAGCGGGGTGATCATGGCTGTCCTCGCGTCGCAGATCGTGGGGGCCAGCGAGCGTAGCGAAGCGCTGTTTTCGACGATGGCCATCCGCCACACCCAGCATGCGCTCGACCTCGATTCCCTCTCGCTGGTGTGAGGCGACGTCGATGACCGACGAGCTGCCCGATTTCCACATTCCTCACGCCGAGAAGATCGAGTGGATGATCGAGACGGCGGGCTGGGCGATCGAACCCGTCGCCGCGAACGTCGATGTCGTCCCGCCGGTGCCGGGATACTCGTACAGCATCGGGTTTCCGGCGGCGTTCGGGTTTCCGGAGGTGCTCGTGTTCGGGCTGACCCCGGTAGCCGTGCGCGGTTTGCTCGACATGGTGGCCGACATGTTGCGCGGCGGGACCGACATCCCGGTGGCCGTGGAACTGGTCGGGCTGTTCGACAACGATTTGCGTTGCGTCTTCGCCCCGATCGATCCCAGCGAATGGGGACACCTGACCGAGGTCGCCACCTCGTGGTACCGGGGCGCGCCATATCAGGTGGTGCAGTTGTTGTGGCCCGACCGCAACGGTTTCCTGCCCACCGAAGCGGGCTTCGATCAGCGGGTCCGTGCCGCCCAACCGGTCGTCGGTGACGCCTGACTCACCAGTCAGTTCTTCCGGTGAATGAGGGTCAGGCCGGGACGAGAGGAAGCCGTTCCTCCATCGCATGCGGGACGCCGTGTTCGGCGAGGAGTTGCATGAACGGGTCGGCCGAGAACGCCTCCGGACCACGAACGCCGGCGTCGTTCCATACGCCGTGGGCCACCAATTCGACGGCGACGACGGGGTGCACGGCGGTCTGCCACACCACTGCCTGATGGCCGAACTCGCGCATCGCCCACTCGTTATCGACCAGGTGGTACAGGTACGCCTCACGTGGCTCGCCGTCGATGCCGAGCCCGCGTACCAGTGCGCCGGCACATGTGCGGCCATGCATCCGGTCACCCAACTCGGCCGGGTTGGGCAGCACTGCGGCGACCACGTCGCGAGGTGAGACCTGCTGTCCGTGCACGATGACCGGGCTGGTGCTGTCGAGGCCGAGCTTGTGCAGGGTGGACAACACCTGGAGGAACTCGTCATCGAGGCCGTACTTGAACGTGACCCGGCCCACGTCGAGCCAGCGCGGCATCAGCAGCACCTCTTCGTGTTCGACGTTGACGCACTGCAGCGGGCCGATCCCTTCCGGGAACACGAACGTTTCCGGCTCGCTGAACGGCTCGGTGGTGAACCAACCGCGGTCGCGTTCGTAGATGATTGGCGGGTTCAGGCATTCCTCGATGGTGGTCCAGATCGAAAACGTGGGGGCGAATGAGAATCCGTCGATGACCAGATCGCTACCGTCGCGTACACCGATCTCGTCGATCCGGCTGAACAGATGATCCGATGCGTAGCGGGCGGCGACGTCGGAAAAACCTGGCTCTACGCCCATGCCGACCAGTGCGAGTTGGCCGCGTTCCTCCCAGCGATGGCTCATCTCGAACTGCGCGTCGCCGAGCATGATTCCCACCTGCTCGTACGGATGCGTGGGGTGGGGGACCGACATGTGCATCGCCATGTCGAGGTAGTGACAGCCGGCCTCGAACGCAGCGTCGAAGATAGGCGGGTTGACTCGCGGGTCGCACGCGTTGACCACCATGTCGGCGCGCGTGTGGCGGACGAGTTCGACGAGGTCGGCGCGGCACGACGCGTCGAGTCGAGTGCTCGTGACCCGCGGCGACGCCGCCTTGTGTGCGGCGGCGGCGGCGCGATGGCCATCGATATCGGCAACCACGATCTGTTCGAACACGCCCCGTCGGGCAGCAATGGAGGCAAACGCCGCTCCAACTCCTCCGGCACCCACCACGATGACTCTCATCGGCAGACAGTACCAGGCGACTGACTGATGCATCAGCCAGCGCGAAGGGTGTTGTCCCGGCAGCCGATCGGTCAGCTCGCAGGTTCGGTGAGCTCGATGTAGTCGTCGCGCGAGACGGTCTCATCGGATGCTTCGCCGCTGGGCAACGGGACCGCCACCTGGGTACCATCGACAACGAACTGGACCCTGCCGACCCCTCGGAGATCAGTCAACGTGAGGACCAGTTGCCCGACAGCGAGCACCTGATCGGCGATGGAGATCTCAGCGAACTCCGCAGCGAGCTCGACGGTGGCGAGCCCGCCCGCGACCTGCACATCGACGAAGACTGAGGGATCAGGGATCGCCGAACGAAACGAGCGGTCCTGCTCGGCCGCGGTCGGACCGGCGAGCAGGTCGGCGACGACGTCACGAGGTTCCAGCGGGGTGGCGATGCGATGGCGCAGCCGGTCGAGCATGCCGTCGCGGACGAACCACACGGTGATCGGTTCCGACGTCGCGCCCGGCGTCGGGTCAGTGGTGTTCTGGGGGCGCAACGCCGTCGGCAGATCGTCGGGCGGAACGGCGCGGGCCGAGTCCTGCACCGGGAACCCGCACCCCCCCAGCACCGTCGCGCCCAGCGCCGATCCGCTGAACGCCGCAATCGCAACGAAGCCAACCTGAGTCACTTTCGTTCGCGGACGGCTCCAGCCGGTCACGACATCACCCGGGGCAGGCGCACGATGAACCGTGCCCCACCGTGGGGACTGTCGACGATCTGCACGCTGCCACCGTGCAGGCGCGCGTGTTCTTCCACCAATGACAACCCGAGGCCCGTTCCTTTGGGCACGCCCCCTTGGCGGTGGGGCCGCCCGCGAGGGGACCGGCCGGACCCGGCTACCCGTGGCGGTGGCGGCACCCCGGGGCCGGCGGCAGGGAGGATAACGAAGAGC
>JANOKQ010000926.1:0-5002 GCA_031419375.1 Acidimicrobiaceae bacterium | reverse complement strand
CCGCCGCGCACCTTGAACGCACCAGTTGGCGTGTGGTTCTCATGCTTCACCCACACCTCGGCACCGACTTCAGCTGACAGCAACGGCCAGCCGTACTGTGGAGTCGGCGGTACGTGCCGGTGGACGAGATCAGCAGCGGCGCGCAAATCCTCGATCGTGAAATTCATCGTCGTCAACTGTGCCACTCGGCTCGGCTGCGGGCTTCAGGCGTGAACGACGTGGTTGAGCACGACGTCATGGGGCTCCATCGGGATCTCGTCGACGATCTGTTCGCTGAAGCAGACACCGACGGTGCCGGCACGCAGCGGGGCGAGGAAGCGGTCGTAGTAGGCCCGGCCGCGCCCGAGCCGCTTGCCATCGAGGGTGAACGCCAGGCCCGGCACGATGACGAGGTCGATCGTCGACGAGTCGATGCTTTCCCCGTCGGGTTCGCGGATCCCGAACTGTCCCGACGAAAACCCATTCACCACCGCCGCGGCCACAATGCCGCCCTGTTCGAGGCGGGGCAACACCAGTCGTTTCTTGTCGCGGTGCAACCGGGCGAACAGTCCGTCGGTATCGGGCTCGATGGGCATCGAGGCGAACGCCATGACGGTGTGGGCCTGCTGGTACACCGCCAATTCGGCGACCAGCGACCACAGTTGCACACTGCGGATCGTCCGGTCGTCGACGACCTCGCACACCTGCTTCATCCGTGCCCGAAGTGTTGCCTTGTCGATCATCGTCGGACAGGTTGACACACGGGCACCATCAGGTAACCGCGGGCGTGGGTAATGTCGGCCGATGGCGTTCGATCCATTGCGATATCGGCAAGTTCTCGGCCACTTCCCCACCGGAGTCACGGTCATCACCGGAGCATTGGATGGTGAGCCGGTCGGATTCACCATCGGTTCGTTCACGTCCGTCTCGCTCGACCCGCCGCTCGTCGGCTTCTTACCAATGGTCGATTCGGAACGGTGGCAGCGGATCCGCGCCTCAGGCTCGTTCTGCGTCAACGTGCTCGCCCGTGGTCATGACGACCTGTGCTGGACGTTTTCCAAGGCAAGCATTGCCGATCCTTTCGAAGGCGTTGGGTGGGTGCCATCGGAAGTGAGCGGGTCGCCGATCCTCGATGGGGCGATCGCCTGGATGGACTGCACGATCGAACAGGTCGTCGATGCTGGCGACCACCACTTCGTGATGGGCCGCATCGTCGACTTCGACCACGCCCATCCCGACTCCGACCCGCAGCCGCTGCTGTTTTACCGCGGCCAGCTCGGCGGCTTCTTCTCGTGAGCAGATCGACGTCGAGTGCGACGAGATGGCGCGGCCCGGCGCCCTTCGAGACGAATCCGAGCCGGGTTGTGGCACTGGCGGTGCTGTTCGACGCGGTGTCGGTGCTGGTGTTCGTCGCCATCGGCCGACGCAACCACGACGACGAATCGAGCAACGTGGCCGGCGGTGTCGCCAGTGTGGCCGCACCGTTTCTCATCGCCCTCGCCGTGGCATGGGCAGTGGCTGCCGCTCAGCCGTCGATGCGCAATCGGCCGTTCGCGGTGCGGACCGGCCTGGTGGTGTGGCCAATCACCGTCGTGGTCGGGATGCTGCTGCGGCGATTCGTGTTCGACCGGGGAACGGCGATGTCGTTCGTGATCGTGGCCACCATCGCAACGGGTGTGCTGTTCATCGGCTGGCGCATCATCGCCAACTCGCGGCGCTCGGGCGCACCCGCGACCTGACCGCTGGGCCCAACCCGGCCAACCCCAACCTGATCGGCCCGGTACTGCGTCGGCGCGCACGCGATACGCTCCGCTTCGGCCGCTGACACCCCGGCAGCGAACTTGCGAAACGAGACGCGCATGAGCAAAGACCGACGCCCCTCCGACGTCGACGACATCGTCGACGCGTTGGCCACGGTGCAGCTGTTTGCTGACTTGAAGAAGAAAGATCTGCAGCAGATTGCGTCGATGTGTCGCCCGGAGCACTTCGACGCTGGCGACACGATCGTTGCCGAAGGCGATTCGGCCGGCCGTTTCTATCTCGTCGCCGACGGCACCGCCGAGGTGTCCTCCAACGGCGAACGGGTCGGTGAGATCAGCGGCGGGGGTTCCTTCGGCGAGATCGCCCTAATCGACCGTGGCCCACGAACCGCCACCGTTCGGGCAACGTCGGAGATCCATGCGTGGTCGATCGCCTCGTTCACTTTGCGGCCGCTGCTGAAAGAGCATCCCGAGTTGAGCTACCGACTGCTGGGTGCCGTGTGCCAGATGCTGCGCAACGCGCAGCATCCGCTGCACACCTGACCCGCGTGTCATCGGAGTCCCTGCGTGTCATCGGAGTCCACAGCGTCTATCCGAGTGTTGAGCGCCCGCGCGGGTGGGCGCTCGGCACTCGGATGAATCAAGGCGAAGCCCACCGGCGCAACATCCAGCACCACAGCAGCACCGGCACAAACTGAACCGTGGCCGCCGGTCGCCGTTGGCGCAGCATAGCGATCGCCCCGGCCACCTGTGGAGTAGCTATCGACGTTCCCCTGTAATCGCACTGCACCCCATCGGCCACGCCGTCAGTGTCGAGGATTGACGGGACTGCCGAGCAGATATCGGTCCCTGGAGCGAGCATGTCGATCATGAGCGGCCCACCTAAAGGAGACATCAATGCAACCCGACCAAACCCCCACCCAAGATCAAGCCGACACCGAGGCCACATGCCGCTCAGGAAGGTTCTCGAGGAAGCCGACACCTCGCTCACCGACACCAACTCCGACACCAACTCCGACACCGACGCCGACGGCGACGGTCATATGGCACGCAGGAAGGTCGAGGAGGCCGACGTGGAGGGGCCACGCCGGGCGGTGGGTCAAGCGGCCCCGTTGACGCCGAGACCGCTCACGGCGACACGTCTGACCGCCGGCGAGCCGACGGGAACATGAGCGACGGGCAAGGGCTACAGGGTGTTCGTGATGGCTCCGGTTTCGGCGCCCTGCACCAACTTGGCGTACTTGCCGAGCACGCCGCTGGTGTAGCGCGGGGCGATGGGTGCCCATGATGCCCGTCGCCTCGCGAGCACGCTCTCGTCGACGATCAGGTCAAGGGTCAGCGCGTGCACGTCGACGCGGATCGTGTCGCCGTCGGCCACGAACGCGATCGGGCCGCCGTCGACGGCCTCCGGGGCCACATGGCCGATGCAGAACCCCCACGTCCCCCCGCTGAAGCGGCCGTCGGTGATCAGCGCACAATCGGCCCCCCGGCCTGCGCCTTTCAGCGCACCGGTGACGGCCAGCATCTCGCGCATCCCCGGGCCACCCTTGGGGCCCTCGTAGCGGATCACCAACACGGTGCCCGGCTCGATCGAGCCCGACAGGATGGCCGCCATCGCCCCGTCCTCGCCGTCGAACACGCGGGCGATGCCCTCAAAGTCCATCTGCTCGCGCGACAGCCCAGCCACCTTCACGACCGCTCCCCGCGGAGCAAGCGAACCGGTGAGGATGACGATCCCACCCTCGGCATGCAGCGGCTGATCGAGCGGGTACACGACCACACCGTCGGGGTCAGGCGGATTGATCTCGGCCAGGTTCTCGGCCATCGTCTTGCCCGTCACGGTCATCACATCGCCATGCATCAGCCCGGCGTCGAGCAGGTGCTTCATCACCATCGGCACACCACCCACGCGGTCGAGGTCGCTCATGTGGAACTTGCCGCCCGGCTTCATGTCGGCGATGTGGGGCACCTTGGCGGCGATGCGGTTGAAGTCGTCGAGCTCGAGCGCGACGCCTGCTTCGTTGGCCAGCGCCAGCAGGTGCAGCACCGCGTTGGTGGAGCCGCCGAGGGCCGAGGTGACCGCGATCGCGTTCTCGAACGCCGGCTTGGTCATGATTTGGCGGGGCGTGATCCCGAGGCGAATCATGTTCACGACAGCTTCGCCAGCGCTGCGCGCATCGACCTCGCGGCGACTGTCGATCGCCGGCGGCGAGGCGGTACCGGGTAGTGACATCCCGATCGCTTCGGCGATCGAGCTCATCGTGTTGGCGGTGAACATGCCGCCGCACGCGCCCTCGCCGGGGCATGCGTTGCGCTCGATCTCACCGAGCTCGTGTTCGGTGATCAAGCCCAGCGCGCATGCACCGATGGCTTCGAACACACTGGTGATGTCGAGGGACTGACCGTTGTGATGACCCGGCATGGTCGAGCCGTTGTAGACGAACACGCTGGCCACATTGAGCCGTGCTGCAGCCATCAGCATCGCTGGGATGCTCTTGTCGCAGCCGGCCAGGCCGACGAAGCCATCGAAACGCTCAGCGTGGATGACGGTCTCGACCGAATCGCAGATCACCTCACGGCTCACCAACGAGGCACGCATTCCCTCGTGGCCCATGCTGATCCCGTCGCTCACGGTGATCGTGCCGAACTCCATCGGGAACCCTCCGGCGGCACGCACACCGGCCTTGGTGTGCTCGGCCAGCTTGCGCAACGTCATGTTGCACGGGGTGACCTCGTTCCACGCATTGGCGATGCCGATCTGCGGCTTCACCCAGTCGTCGTCGGTCATCCCGACAGCACGCAACATCGCCCGCGATGCGGCCTTCTGGATGCCATCCGTTACGTCACGGCTGCGCGGCTTGACGTCGACAGGGGTTTCAGTGGTTGTGGCGGAGGGTTCGGGAACGGCGACCATGGGACTGCACGCTACAGCGAGCGCCGTGTGGCACCGGGGACGGATTCGGACCGTTGGTAGGGTGCCCCGATGCCCGACCCGCTGGTGACCCCGAAGATGATCGAGGCCGCCAGGGACCGCATCTCGCCCTTCGTGCGGCGCACCCCGCTCCTGTCGACAAGGGCCGGCGAGCTCGGCCTCGATTACCCCGTCGTACTGAAGTTGGAACTGCTGCAGCACACCGGTTCGTTCAAGTGTCGAGGGGCGTTCAGCCGCATCCTCGCCGCGGGTGCCGAGGTTCCCGCGGCGGGTGTGGTTGCTGCCTCGGGCGGCAACCATGGTGCCGCGGTGGCGTTTGCTGCAAGGCGGC
>JANOKQ010000925.1:0-1849 GCA_031419375.1 Acidimicrobiaceae bacterium | reverse complement strand
CGGGCGTTAGCGATCCGGTTCCGGGTGCATCGCCGTGAGGTGCGCGCTGCGTTGGCGTCGCCGGAGCCTGTGGCGCGCAAGGCGCCGCAGCGGGCGGCGCCGGTGACGGGGGTGTGGCACGGGTGGATCCGTGACGTGGTTGTCGCTGATCGTGACGCGCCACGCAAGCAGCGTCACACGGCGGCCCGGATCCGTGACCGTCTGGCGGAGGAGAAGGGCGTGTTGATTTCGGAGTCGCAGTGCCGCGCGGTCGTGGCCAGGATCCGGGGGGAGATCGCTGCTGAGGTCGGGACACCGGTGATGGTGTTCGTTCCGCAGACCCGGTTGCCGGGTGTCGAGGGTGAGGTTGATTGGGGTCAGTTCGACGCGGTGATCGGTGGTGAGACGGTGACGTTGCATCTGTTTTCGATGTGGCTCGCGTTCTCCACCCGGGCGTTCCACCGCGCCTATGTGAACGAGGCGCAGGAGTCCTTCACCGACGCACACGTCCGCGCGTTCGAACGTTTCGATGGTGTTCCGCGCCGGGTCCGTTACGACAACTTGAAGACCGCTGTCGTCAAGATCTTGGCGGGCCGTGACCGCACCGAGAACGAACGGTTCATCGCGTTGCGTTCGCACTACGGGTTCGAGTCGTTCTTTTGTGAGCCAGGCATCGCCGGCGCCCATGAAAAGGGTGGCGTCGAGGGTGACATCGGCTGGTTCCGCCGCAACCACCTCACCCCGGTCCCCGTGTTCGACACCCTCGCCGATCTCAACGCGTTCTTGGAGCGTTGCGACACCGCTGACGGGCAACGTTGGGTGACCGGCCGGGGGCCCGGCGCCGGCGGCCGCATCCATGCCTTGGCCGCGTTGGAACGCCCGGCGATGTGGATGCTGCCCGTCGAACGGTTCAAGGCGGTGACCCGTCTCACGGCCCGTGTCGACACCAAGGCACGGGTCTGTGTGCGCCAATGCTTCTACTCGGTGCCGGCCCGCTTCAGCGGCCAACGCGTGACAGTCGAGCTGGGCGCGGAGACCGTCACCGTCCACGCCGACGCCAGCATCGTCGCGGTCCATGTTCGTGGGGTGCATCGACGCAGCGAGATCCTCGACTTGGACCACTACCTCGAAGTGCTGTGGCGCCGCCCCGGCGCGATGCCCGGCGCGACAGCGCTCGCCCAGGCCCGAGCGACGGGCAGGTTCCGGCCGGAGCACCAACAGTTCTGGGATCTCGCCCGCCGCCGCAACGGCGACAGCGCCGGCACCCGCGCCCTGTGCGAAGTGTTGCTGTTGCACCGCCACCACCACGCCGATCACGTCATCGCCGGGATCCGCGCCGCGCTATCGATCGGCAACGTCGACCCCGCAGTGGTCGCGGTCGAGACCCGCCGCGCGATCGAACACCACCTGCAACCCGGACCCGCCGTCGGACCGATCGAACGGGTCCCCGACCTGTCCGTCTACGACCAGCTGCTCAGCATCGAACAACCCAACCAGAAAGCCAAACCTGAATGACCACAACAACGACCATCACCGACACCCAGATCGCCGTCGACGCCTGCCGCCAACTCGCCCTCACCGGCCTCGCCCCAGTACTCGACGAGCTCTGCAACGACGCCACCCGCCGGCGGATCTCACACCCGAAGTTCCTCGCCGAAGCACTCCAGATCGAGCTCGACATCCGCCACGAACGACGCCGCGCCCGCCGAGTCCACGAAGCCCGACTACCCAGGGTCAAGACCCTCGACGAGTTCGACCTCGACGCCAACCCGAACATCACCGCGACCACCATCGCGTTACTCCGTGACGGGACGTTCATCGACAACCACGAACCCGTCGTGCTGCTCGGCAACTCCGGCACCGGCAAAAG
>JANOKQ010000924.1:0-3024 GCA_031419375.1 Acidimicrobiaceae bacterium | reverse complement strand
CGTACGTGTTCGGCGGCAGCGCGCTCGATGCGATGAGCCCCGACGAACGACGTGACCTGCAGCGTGAGGCGACCGGGGTCATCGCCCGGTTGCACGCACTCGACCTCACGGTGATCGACGCGTCAGCGATCGGCCCGGTCGGCGAATCCGGCCACCAGTCGCTCAGTCGCCATCTGGCCGAGTTGGAGAGCTACTACGAGTGGGCGCGCACCGGATGGTCGTTCGGCGATCAGACGGTTCCGCTGATCGACACCGCTCTTGCCTGGCTGCACGAGCACCGCCCGGCAGGTCCCGGCCCGACCGTGCTGCTATGGGGCGACGCCCGGCCCGGCAACATCTTGTTCGACGGCACCAAACCGGCTGCGGTGCTCGACTGGGAGATGGTCGACCTCGGCCCGGCCGGCATGGACGTCGGCTGGCTGATCCTGCTGCACGAGTTCTTCCAAAGCCTCAGCGTCGTGTTCGAACTGCCCGGTTTCCCCGACTTCTGCAAACCCGACGATGTCCTCGCCGACTACGTGGCCGCCGGCGGCCGGCCGATCGCCGACATCGACTGGTACATCGCCTACGCCGCCACGCGATTTGCCGTCGTGTCCTTGCGAACCTCGTCGCGCGAGGCGGCGTACGGCAACCGTGAAACGCCCGACGACCCGCAGGATCTGATTATGCACCGTGATCTTCTCGCGTCCAAGGTCTGCCATGACTGAGATCACACCGCGGTTGCATGTCGCGCGCTACGGCCATGGCCGCCCGGTCCTGATGGTGCACGGGCTCGGCTTGTCGTCGGCGACATGGGCCGGTTGCATCGAGCGGCTGCAGCACCGCTACGAGGTGCTCGCGATCGACCTACTCGGCCATGGGCGGTCGCCGGTGCCCGATGATCCGGCCGAGTACACGCGTGACCGGGCACTCGCCGACATCGACGAGGTGTTGGCCCCGCTCACGGATCGCCCTGTCCTGATCGGCCACTCGCTCGGCGGCTACCTTGCCCTCGCGCACGCAGCCACCCGCCCTGGCGTTGCCCGTGGGGTGGTGGTGCTCAACACCGGACCAGGGTTCCGCGACCCGGCCAAGCGCGAGGAATGGAACGCCCGGTCGCGTCGCAACGCCCACCGTTTCGGTATTCCGGTGCAGGCCGCCGAGCTCAACTTGCAGCACGACTCGGTGGTGATGGACCGCTTGGCCGAGACCCCGGTGCCGACGTTGGTGATGGCCGGCAGCGACGACCGGGCCGAGTTCGCCGATGCCGGCCGCTACCTCGAACGCAAGATGCCCGATGCCCGTCTGGTCGTGATCGACGGCGGCGAGCACCTGATGCACGAGTCCACGCACACCGCCGACGTGGCCGCGCAGATCGACGAGTTCATCCAAACTCTCGCCCCCTGATGCACCGGACCGCCGGTGCGGCCGGTGCAACGATTGGCGGACGGTCAGGCTGGCAGAAGGTCGGGCCGTGATGCAGCAACCATCCGGCGCATGCCCTCGCGCCAGCCGACCTGCGAACGGAAACCGGTCGCGTGCAGCTTGGTGAGGTCGGGCACGATCGAGGCAATCGTCGCCGTCGTTGGCGCGAACGTGGGCGTGAGCCCGCACAGGCGGCCGAGCTCGTTGCTCCAGTCCTCGACCGAGGCGATCTCGTCGCCGCCCCAGTTGACGATCTCGGCCGGCGTGTCCGCGAGCGACAGCAGGTAGGGCAGGCTGCGGGCGATGTCGTCGGAGTGGATCGGCGAGTAATCGGTCGGTTGATCCACATGCACCGGCACGGGGATGCCGCGCTCCATCATCATCAGGTGGAACAGCATCCATCCGTAGGTGTCGCCGTATGGGACGTTGAGGCGGGCAATCACCGTGGGCACCCCGAGGCGGCGCGAGGTGTGGCGCACCAAAACCTCGGCGGCGATCTTGGAGATCGAGTACGTGGGCATGCCCGGCATCGGCCGGTGGCTGTCGCCAAGTGGGTCCGTCTCGGCGCGCGGCGACCCGTGCACCGGCTCGTACACCGCCGTCGACGAGCAGTGGAAGAACGCGCTGAGCTGCGGGCTGCGCTTGGCGGCCGCCTCCATCAAGTCGGCCGAGCCTTCGGCGTTGACCCGGAACGCCAACTCGAAGTTGTCGGCCTTGGCGACGGCGAAGTTGAACACGAGATCAAGGTCGTCGGGCAGGTTGGAGAAGTCGTTGGCGGCAAGGTCGATTGCCACCGGCTGCACGCCGGTGTCTTCCACCTTCGCCCGCGCCGCAGCGTCACGAAAGCGGGCGACTCCGAACACGGTGTTGCCCTGCGCGGCAAGGCTCGCCGCGACCGGGCCGGCCACCCAGCCGGTGACCCCGGTGATGGCGATCCGCTTGCCGGTGATCGGCGCTGGCTCGTGAGCGGTGTTCGACATGGCACTCACCACAGCTCGTCGGTGTAGGTGTCAGTGCCGAACACGGTCTGGATGAATGGGGCGGTCCACAGATGCTTGGCAACGCCGCTCGCGTCCAGCTGGGCACCGAAGCCCGCCCAGCCATCGGCCCAACCGTCGGCGGGATCGTGATCGAGGAAGTGCAGCTGGATGAACCGGCGGTCGGCATTGGCCACGCGGGGAACATCGGCTGGCGCGTCGTCGAGCAGCGGCAGCAGCCGCGAGGCGCCGATCAGATCGGGCCCCCACGACTCGGCGAACGCGTTGTCTGCCCAGCTGCGGGTCCATGTCTGGAGATCGTCGAACGCGGCCCCCTCGGCGAGCTCGCCGGCATTGACGACCAGGCCGGGATAGCAGCGGTCGAGAGCGAGCTCGATCGACGTGGTGTGCTCGCCACGCTGGATCGACCAGGCGTGTTCATACAGCGACGTGTGGATGTGGTCGCGGTTGGTGAACATCCGGCCCTGCTTGTGGAGCTGGATCACGTTGTCGACGCTCCACCGGTTCCACTCGTCGTGACGGCCCTTCAGCACCCAGTAGATCGCCAGGTACGAGCCGATGGAGGGGTCGGGCGTGATGGGTGAATCGGCGGGGAACCGCTGCGCCTTCAAGTTGCGAGTGG
>JANOKQ010000923.1:0-1538 GCA_031419375.1 Acidimicrobiaceae bacterium | reverse complement strand
GGTCCATTTCGCCGGAGCTCTCGGCCACCTCGATCGACATCACCGTCTGACCGTTCAGTGATGCCTTGCTCGACGCAGATCGAGTGCCCGGTAGACCAAACCGGTCGAGACGGCGTACACCGCGTGGTGGAAGAAATCGATCGCCAGGTCCTTGCGGGTCCACTCGTTCACCGGCGGTGCGACGTCGAGCTTGGGCAGCAGCACCAGTTCGCTTCCCCACACGCCACCGAAGTGGGCCGCGGTGCCGAACGGCCCGCGAAATCCGGCACCGCCGATCACACCACGAACCGCGCCGAGCGCTGTGCCGTAGGTCCAATGCACGATGGCGGAGAACTTGGCCTTGGCCTCGACGGTCGAGGGGGTGTAGCCGAGCACCTTCGATGCAGCATCGGCGGGAGCGGTGCTCGGCTCGCGCTTGGTGAGCTTTGCTTCGATCGAGCTCGACACGGTCATCACGGCCGTGCCGATGGCACCGGCAACGAGTCCCTTGCCGAGTGCTCCGGCAACCATTGCTGTTCTCATCGGTCTCTCCAGTGTTGATATGGCCAGTGTTGATTTGGGTACGCGGTCCGGTGTACGTGTCTGTTCTCACGTACCGATCGTTCGTACCCAGTCACACCACTCGTCCACACCTGCTCCCGTGGTGGCCGACATTTCGATCACCTTCACGCCGGGATTGACGTCGCCGAGGCTCGAGTAGAAGCGGGCCAGGTCGACGTCGAGGTAGGGCAACAGGTCGATCTTGTTGACCACCACGACATCGGCCGAGCGGAACATCACCGGGTACTTCAGCGGCTTGTCCTCGCCCTCGGTCACGCTGAACACCATCGCCCGGACATCCTGCCCAACATCGAACTCGGCGGGGCACACGAGGTTGCCGACGTTTTCCACCACGATCAGGTCAAGCTCGTCGAGCGGCAGGCGGCCGAGCGCGGACCGCACCATCGTGGCATCGAGGTGGCATTCGCCGCCGAAGCCGTCGGCGGTGTTGACCAACGACACGGGCGCACCAAGACCGGCCAGGCGTTCGGCATCGAGCGCGGTCTCGATGTCGCCTTCGATGATGCCGACGCGGACCAAGCCGCGGAGACGGATCAGTGTCTCGCGCAGCAACGTGGTCTTGCCGGCCCCCGGCGATGACCTCAAGTTGATGACGCGCACACCCGCGCGAGCGAAATCGGCCCGGTTCGCTGCCGCCGTGCGGTCGTTTTCTCCGAGGATGTGCTGCAACACGTCGATGCGCAGCCCCCCGGTCTCATACCCCGAGTGATCCCCAACCGAAGCGACGGCACGGTCGTGCTCATGGTCGTGCTGGTCAGCGTGGTCATGGTCGTGACCCGTTCCGTCGGCGTGGTAATGGAACCGGCCCATATGCCCTCCCTGAAACTCGCGGGTTGCGTCACCCAACATCGTGGCGCTGGCCGCGCAACCTACACCGCTTCCGGGGCGTGTCAAGTGGGCGACTCAGGGCAGGAACTCGCGCGCCCGCTCGGTGAGGAACTCCCAGAACTCGGTTCCGGCCGGACCGAGCCGACGCG
>JANOKQ010000922.1:0-1605 GCA_031419375.1 Acidimicrobiaceae bacterium | reverse complement strand
AAGGCGACCCAGGCCGGCGACGCGCCCCTCCGCCTGTTCCGGATCATCGAGCTATCGGGGCGGCGTTGGGGTCCGTCGTGCGTCGCTTGGCTGACGAATGCCCCCTGCTGATCGCCATCGACGACGCTCAGTGGCTGGATTCGTCGTCGGCCGCCACCCTGGCGTTCATGCTCCGACGGTTGAGCGACGAGCCGGTCAGCCTGCTCGTCGCGGCGCGCATAGAGACGCACGCAAGGTGGGACCCGCTCGACGTCGAGCGGTCAATGCCAGACCGGGTGGAGCGGATCCCTGTTGGCCCGATCGGCTTGAACGAACTTCACCATGTGATCAGCACCCGCCTCGGGCTGGTCCTCTCCCGCCCGACGCTGCACCAGGTCATGGATGCGTCGGCCGGCAATCCGCTCTTCGCCATCGAACTCGTTCGAACGATGATCAACGACGGCCGCGAGCCTGGACACGGCGAGCCATTGCCGGTTCCGCGCACACTCGCGGCCCTGTTGTCGGAACGAGTGCTGGCGCTGCCTGATCGGACGCGAGCGGCGTTGCTGGTGGCGGCGTCGATGCCGGCTCCGACAACGGAAACAGTTGCGGGCGTCGTCGGTGAGGACGCCCACGTTGCGTTGATGATTGCCCGCCAGGCCGGAGTCGTCGACATCGACGTCGACCGCATCATCTTCACCCACCCGCTGCTTGCTTCCACGATCGCCGAGCTTGCTCCTGCCGCGCAGCGCCGACTCCTCCACCTTCGACTCGCTGAACTGGCGGCCGGTCCCGAGGAGCGAGCGCACCATCTCGCCCTCGGTGCGGTCGTTCCCGATGAGGCAGTCGCGTTGGCGATCGAGCACGGCGCAGTCGCCGCTCGTGCCAGAGGTGGCCAGCAAGCAGCAGCCGTGTTGTTCGACCGCGCCCAGTCCCTCACACCACCCGGCCACGTTGTTGCGATGGGTTCGCGTGCACTTCAAGCCGCGGCGGCCCACGTCGCCGCCGGTGATCGGGGCCAGGCCCGCGCCGGCCTCGAAGGCGTGCTGGCCGGCAAACTTCCGCGTCCGATCCGCGCCGAGGCGCTACGTCTGCTGGCCGAGATCTTCAATCACGACGAAAACCTGGCGGGTGCCGAGGAGCTACTGCGAGATGCGTTGGAGTACGTCGATCACGCGGATGCGGCGGCGCGCGTAGAGCTCGATCTGCTGTACATCGCGATGCTCAGCGGTGACTACCCGTCCGCAGCCGAGTTTGGAGGTAAGGCCGTCGCCCACCTCGAGGAGTCGACGGACCAATCGTTCCTGTCCGAGGCCCTGGCCTACCGAACCCTCGCCACCTTCCTGTGTGGCGGGGGTGTCGACCACCACGCGCTGGACCGCTCGCTGGCACTGGAGGATCGGCGTCGGGCCAACATGATGGGTCTGCCACCGCGAGCCGTTGCCGCGCTCATCTTGCTGTTCGAGGGGCGCCACACCGGGGCACGTGACATCCTCGGCGAGGTGCGGGTCGCGTTGGGCGAACTGGGCATGGAAAGCGACCTCGCCCACGCCCTGCTGTGGCTCGCGTGGTTGGACACCCGTACCGGCCACTACCAACGTGCGGCCGAGGTTGCCGAGGAGGCCG
>JANOKQ010000921.1:0-9833 GCA_031419375.1 Acidimicrobiaceae bacterium | reverse complement strand
TGAACACAACCAGCACGTCCCACAGCCGGGCGAAACGACGTTCGATCGCAACCCGCCCGGCGTGCACGGCAAGCCCAGCACCGAAGAAGCCGACCGTCGAGATCACCATCCACCGGGCCGGCCCATAGGGAGCGAGGCCCGCGGGGTCGACCACCATCACGGCACCCACCATCAACGCCCCGATCACCCACGCCAGCGGCTGCGGCCGAGCTTGTGGTGGGGTTCGTGACGGGGCTTGTGATGGAGCTTGTGGTGGGGCTGGGGCAGCACGGCATGCTGAGTCGGGTAACGCGGCGATGGTCGGCGCTGACTCGCTTGCGGTGGGTCGAGGGATGGGACCCGGCGCGCCGGGGGGCGCCGCGTCAGTTCGCATCCTGATACACGCCCACCGTACGCATTCGGTTCCCGCCGCCAATCGCGGGCCTCCCCACGCACGCCCGGTTCATACATGTGCGTGAGCGAGCGCGGAGGGTCAGCTCGTTGTTTCGGCCGACCCCGTCGCTGTTTCGACGGGGATTGCCGACGGGAGCACGTTCCACAGCTCGCCGGTTTGCACCGCCCAGAAGACACCGAAGAGCGCGATCTCCCATGCCTCAAGGACCAGCACCCAATGGTCCGTGCTGACGAGGGCTGTAATCCCAGCCACGGCGGCCCCGCCGACGGGCATCGACACAGCGACGGCGCGGTACAGGTTCTTGACGTTGTCGGCGGGCGGGCGATGCGTGAAGCTGCCTTCGTCCTGCCACGCCACCCGCCGATGAATGAACCGATGAAAGCCCTCCGAACAGAGTGACATCACGACGATCCAGATCGACGCGAACACGCCGATCGCGGCGACGAGGTGCACTGAGGTGAGCCACGACTTGCCTGCGAGCTTTGTGATGACGATTCCGAGGCCGATCAAGCCCGCGGGCGCGACGCCCGGTGTCGCTGCGCCGAAGACTGCGCGGAACTTGGCTGGCGGCGCGTGGCCATTCTTGGCCCTCCGCTTCAGAATCAACGCGACGGCCCCGATGGTCAACGCCGCACCGGCCAACAACGAGGCCATGCCGTTGCCGACGAACAACTCGCGATCGATAGGCAGCGGATGTTTGCCACTACAGAGCTTGCCTGACGGGTCGGTGGGCACGATGGCCACAACCGGCGCAAGGAAGCCAGCGATGTTGAAGTACGCGTCCTCGACCGTGCTGCGACCCTTGATGGCGATCATCGACACACCCATGGCGATGAGCGCGCCAATGAACAGCGAATGCACCGCCGTGTAGTAGTACGCGCTGACCGAGCCCTCCATGCAATTGAAGCGATCGGTGATGGCGATCTGCCACGCCATGCTGGCACCCAGGGCGACGATCAAGGCGACGATCGACAACCTCAGGTAGCGGTAGCTCTTGATGATGAACTCGAGCTCGCGCTCGCTCATAAGACGGTCACCGGGTGTGCCCATGACCGAACGGTAGCCCTCCATGGCCGGTGCCTCGGCCTCATCAGGCGATGATGCCGCGGGAGCGCAGATCGGCTGCGTCAAGGCCGAGTTCGGTGACGATCTCGTCGCTGTGTTGGCCGTAGGCCGGGGCGTGCGCTGATACCACCGCCGGGGTCGCCGAGAACCGGGGCGCCGGGCGCGGCTCACGCAGCGTGCCGGCCTGGGGGTGCTGGCGCTCGACGAACACATCGTTGTGGATCACCTGCGGATCAGTCGGCAAATCGGCAAGCGTGTTGACCCGCGAGGCCGGTACATCGTGTTCATCGGCTCCGGCGAGGAAATGATCGAGCGTGGTCGCCGCGGCGTGATCGCGCATCATCACGACCAGTTCGGCGATGTTCTGCATGCGTGCGCCAAGGGTGGCGAAACGCGGGTCGCTGCCGACGTCCGGCCGGCCGAACGCGGCGCACAACCCGGCGAACTCCGAGTCGGTCACCGTCGAGACCGCGGCGTGACCGTCGGCCAGCGTGGTGACGCTGTAGTTCGAACCGATCGTTGGGCTGCGGGTCGCGTCGTCGTCGAGTAATGCTGCGTCCATCGCCGAATCGGGCCACATGAACGCGATCGCCGCATCCAGCATCGCCAGAACCACGTGTTGGCCAGACGCTGTGCCCACCGCCCGGGCATACAGCGCGGCGGTGATCGCCTGGGCCGCCGTGTAGGAGGTGACCTTGTCGCACAGCAACGTGCGAAACAACGACGGCTTTCCGGTCGCCGGGTCCGACTGCACCGAAGCCAAACCCGACGCGGCTTGGATGATGTTGTCGTAGACGCGGCGATGGCTGTACGGGCCATCGGGGCCGAACCCGCTGATGCTCACATAGATCAACTTCGGGTTGAGGACGTGCATCTCCTCCCAGCCCAACCCGAGCCGCTCCATCGCTCCGGGACGGAAGTTCTGGATGAGCACATCGGCGCCGGCGATCAGGCGGCGCAGCACATCGGTGCCGTCGTCGGTCTTCAGATCGACCACGAGGCTGCGTTTGCCGCGGTTGTTGTTGGCGAAGATGCCGGTGACGCCACCCTTGCTGGTACCGAGAAAGCGCATGATGTCGCCCAAGCCCGGCGACTCCACCTTCACCACCTCGGCACCTTGATCGGCGAGCATCATCGCGGCCAAGGGCCCCGAGATCATCACGCTCAGATCGACAACCTTCACCCCATGCAATGGCCCCATGGGTGCATCGTGGCACCCCGACCCGTCCCCGGCCGACACGGCCCGGTGTTCGGCCGCCGCTCACACGGTCGTGGTGCTGGCCGACCGCACCCCGCGGCTGGCGATGATCCCGGCGAACGCCAGGAGCACCGCCATCGTGAAGTTGGCGACGAGTGCAGTCTGCAATGCGATCGACCCCCGATCGGCGAACGCAACGGTGGCGCCGCCAAGGCCGCCCATCAGCGAGAATCCGAGCGCGTCGGCTAGTTGCACCTGGCTGCTGACGTCGCCCTCGTTGCCGTCGGCCGCGTAGCTCATCGCCGACACGGTCGTGGGGTTGAACAACACGCCCATCCCGAACCCGCCGACCGACCAGCCGATGAACGTCGCCCACAGCGGCCAATCGGCGATCAGCACCGGGGCGACGAGCACCACACCGAGCATCAAAAACGCGAAGCCCAGACGCACCACCCGCTGCGGCGCGGCCCCGGGGCGCTTCGCCGACAACGCCTGGCCGGCGGTCCATGTGACCGCTGCGCCGATGATGACAAACCCCTGCCGGGTCGGTGACGCCCCATGCACGCGAGCGGCCGCAAGCGGGACGAAACCGTCCACACCGATGAACGCCGCTGTGGCCAGGAACCGGCACGCGACCACCGCCGGTTGGCCGGCCCGTGCCGTGAACGTGCCCGACGGGAGGAGACGGCGCAGCATCGCGACCGCCAACGTTGCTCCGGCGACGGCACCGACCACGAGGATGGTCATGTTGGCCGATGTCAACGACACCACGGCGGTCGCCACACCGGCCGCTGCGCCGAATGCAATCAGCACGCGCCGTTCACCAGAGTCTCGGGCCGGTCGGCCGCCGGCGCTCGTCGGGCCGAACTGGCGCATCGGGATGCTGGCCATCGCCCCGACCGCCACCGCGAGCGGGACGATCCCGAAGAACACCCATCGCCACCCGAACTGCTCGGTGACGACACCACCAAACGCGGGTGCGACCAGGCTCGGCAGCACCCAACCGGCCGATAGCAGGGCGTACATCATTGCTTGTCGGTCGGCGGGGAAAGCTCGCTTGACGAGTACGTAGGCGATTGGTGCGAAGCCGCCCGAACCGGCGCCTTGCAACACGCGGCCGATGACGATCACTTCCATCGACGGGGCGAATCCGGCTACCAACAGCCCGGTCACAAATGTCGCGATGGCGATCAGGAACGTCGGTGTGGGACCGCGACGGTCAGCGAACTGCCCACCGGCGACGAGCGCAACGAGGTTGGCGAGGGTGTAGGCGGCGAGCGCCACGCCATACAGCGAATCGCCTCCGAGTTCGTCGGCGATCGTCGGCAACGCGGTGATCGCCGCCGTGGTCTCGAACGCCACCAGCGTGACGCCGAGGACCAGGCCGGTTGCCAGCAGACGCTGGTTGGGGGTGAGCCGAGTCGCCGACGAGCCGGTTCCAGTCACGGCCGATGACGCTGGCTCACCAGGTTTGAACCGGTCACGACGGCGACGGGGCGACAAGCGGCCACGGGCGCGACCGCTCCATCGCCAGCGCCAGGTCGAGCAGCAGCGGCTCGCTGAAGTGGCGCCCGACGATCTGCAAACCGACCGGGAGACCGTCGACGGTGCCGGCGGGAACTGAGATGGCCGGGTTGCCGTGCAGGTTGGCCGGAAAGGTCAGCTTGCCGTTGTTGCCTGCGCCTGCATGCTCACCGCCGAAGCTGTGTGGGAGCGGCCCGTCGGCATCGAAGGCGATGTCGGGATTGCTGGCGGTCAGCACGAAATCGACGCCGGTGGTTGGATGGAAGATCGCGGCCATGGCCTCGTTGAGCTCCATCCGCCGCCGTTCGATCTTGGCTCTGGCCTCGACGCCGTAGCGCCCGGGCGCGGTTTCCAATCCGTGGCGCATTTCGGGTGTGAGTAAGTCGGCGCAGGCGGGCCACGCATCGCCGAGGCTGGTGACGATCGAGATCATCCCGCTGATGCTCCACGCCGCGCCCATCGACGGCAACGACGTGTCGACGTGGTCAGTTCGGGTCAGGCCAGCAGTGGCGATGAGATGCTCGGCGTGTTCGGCCAGCACCGCCCACATCGTTGGCGATACCACTGCACCGCCCCAGTCGGGGACCAGCGTCACGCGGGCACCACGCAGGGCGTTGCCGTGGGAGCCGAGGCCGGTTTCCCAACCCTCCACGCGGGGCAGGCTGAACTGGTCGCGTGGGTCGTGGCCGTTGCACACGTCGAACCATCTGGCGGTGTCGCGCACACTGCGGGCGAGGCAGCCGGTGGTGACGGTGTAGTTGCCGTTTTCGCGGCGCGGGCCGAGGGGGATGCGGCCGAAGGTTGCCTTCAACCCGACGAGGCCGGTGAAGCCGGCGGGGATGCGGATCGAGCCGCCACCGTCGCCGCCGGTGGCGAGTGTGATGATCCCGCCGGCTACCGCCGCAGCGCTGCCGCCCGAGGACCCGCCAGGGGTACGGCCCGGTTGCCATGGGTTGTGCGTGGAGCCGTGTAGCACGGTGCGGGTGACGTTGACACCGCCGAACTCGCTCGCGGTGGTTTGCCCGGCCAGCACCGCCCCGCCGAGGTCGCGGATCCGTTCCACCATCAGCGAGGTGTGAGTGGCGATGTTGTCGGCGAACACCACGCATGCTTCGGTGTCGGGCCAACCCAGCACATGGTCGAGTTCCTTCACGCCGATCGGCACGCCACCGAAGGGCAGGCTCACATCGGCGGTACGAGCATCGCGCTCGGCGTGGTCGCGGTCGGTGTGGCTGAACGCGTTGAGATCGCTCGACTCGATTGCTGCGTAGGTCGCCTGCAACTCCTCGACAGGGGAGCGGCGGCCGGAGCGGAACTCCTCGACCAGTGAACAGGCGTCTGCTTGCCACGGCATGTCTTCCATCGCGCCGACGCTATCCGTGCGGTGCTGGGCCGACGGGTGCTGGGCCGAACGGGTGCTGGGCGTAGAGTCGGCCCCGACCATGGACACCCGCTCTTTTCTCGGACTCCGGCAAAGCCACAACCCGTTCCGGTGGAGTATGGAGGTCACCCAGACGCTGAGCACGATGGGGGGCTTCCTGTTCGGCGGATGCGGCCTCGGTGCGGCCATCTCGGCACTCGAAGGAACCAGCGGTCGGCAGTGCATCTGGGCGACGAGCCAGTATCTGAGCTACGCGAAGCCGGGCGAGGTGCTCGACATCGACGTGACCTTGGCGGTGGAGGGCCACCAGATGACCCAGGCGCGGGCGGTGTGCCATGTGGGCAACCGCGAGATCCTCACCGTGAACGCCGCGCTCGGGCACCGCAGCTTCGAATCGACCGGGCAGTGGGAGACAATGCCAGACGTGCCCCCGCCCGACGAATGCGTGTCGCGTGGCTACCGGTTCCCGGTTGACGGCACGATCAACGACCGTCTCGATCAACGCCTCGCCAAGGGGCGAGATCTCGCCGATCTCGATGGGACGCCGGGTGATGGCCAGACGTTGATGTGGATCCGCATCCCCGATGTGATCGAAGGTGTCGACGCGGCGGCGCTCGGGGTGCTCGGCGACTTTGTGCCGATGGGCGTGGGCCAGGCGCTTGGTGTGCGTGGCGGCGGAAACAGCCTGGACAACACGCTGCGCGTGGTGCATCTGGTCCCGACCGAGTGGGTGCTGCTGGACATTCGCGTGCACGCGGTGGAGCGCGGCTTCGGGCACGGCCTCGTGCACATGTTTGCCGAGAACGGAACGCTGTTGGCGACGGCAAGCCAGAGCTGCATCGTGCGGCTGTGGAAAGCAGAGGCACCACCGGTGCGCGAAGGGAAACCAGCAACATGAGCATGCCAATCAGACCCGGGATGACCGTGCCCCTACCGGGGCCACTGCACAGCCACCGCGACAAGTTGGCCGAACTGGCCGACCTGGGGTACACCGACATCTGGTCGGCCGAATCCGACGGTGCCGATGCGTTCACCCCGCTGGCGATGGCCGCAGCCTGGGAACCGCGACTGCGGCTCGGCACGGCGATCGTGTCGGCATACACACGCTCGCCGGCGTGTTTCGCCCAAAGCGTCGCCTCGATGGCCGATGCGGCCCCCGGCCGATTCGCGATCGGTGTTGGCTCGAGCAGCAACGTGATCGTCGAACGCTGGAACGGCGTGCCATTCGTGGAGCCGTACAAGAAGGTTCGCGACGTGGTGCGCTTTCTGCGTGACGCCCTGAGCGGCGAGAAGGTGAGCAAGAAATACGACACCTTCGAGGTGCAGGGCTTTCGCCTCGGGGTGCGGCCCGAGCAGATGCCGCCGATCCTGGTGGCCGCGCTACGCGAGGGCATGCTGAAACTCGCTGCGCGAGAGGGCGACGGGGCGATCATCAACTGGTTGTCGCCCGCCGACGTGACCAAGGTGGCCGGTGTCGTGAGCGACGCAGCCGGTGGAGCGGACAAGGAGATCGTCGCCCGGATCTTCTGCTGCCCCAGCGAGAACGCCGATGTTGTGCGTGCTGCCGGTAAGTTTGCCATTGCCGCCTACCTGAACGTGCCCGTGTATGCCGAGTTCCACCGGTGGTTGGGTCGAGCCGACGTGTTGCAACCGATGTGGGACGCCTGGGCCGTCGGCGACCGCAAGGCCGCCCTGGCCGCGATTCCGGATCATGTGGTGGACGAGCTGATCGTGCACGGCTCGCCTGCCGAATGCCGGGCGAAGATACAGCAGTACTTCGACAATGGCGTCACGACGAGCTCGCTCGCTCTGCTCGCTTTTGATCCCGCGCTCAACCACTGGGACGCCGTGCGATCCCTCGCTCCGTCGGCGGGCTGACCAGTCGCTCGACGGGCTCATGCCGCATGAGCGTGCCGGCTTGCATCGGAGCGGCCGGGGCGGACGGAATCGTCCGCGGAGACGTGGCCGTGAGCGGCGAGTTGGTGACGAATCGCGGCGATGTGGGCCAGACCACGCTCGCGGGTGCGTCGGTCGAGCCGGAACTGCAGCGGCCCGGCGGACGGGGCAAGCAATGAGAGTTGCTCAGGGAGCTCGACCTGAGCGGTGATCTGAATAGCCTGCGCGTCGACTGAACTGGGGCTGGGGCTGGCACTGGGGCTGGCGGCGGTTGCGGAACGAGTGCGTGTCGTCATGCCCATCATCATGATGAGGGGGTGTGACAGGGTTGGTGAGGGCACCCGACCGATGCTGCCGCTGCGGCTCGTGCTGCGTTGTCGGGCAGGGCCAGTGCGATCCCGGAGACTCGTGATGGTGCCGTCGAGGCGATCCGCACGCTGGAGATCGTCTACCACGCCGCGACCCTGGACTGCAGAGGGCGATCAGCCAGTTTAGAGCCCTGATCGTGACCGCCCCGCGAACTGGCCGCCGGACAGGCACATTATCTCCGTACTAAATTATTTGACACGGAGACATGTGACTCGTAGAATGACCACACGGAAGCGAGTAGCTTTCCCAACCGAAAGGACAACAAGCCATGAGTGCAACACTGATCCTCCGTCACCCGGTCACCGACTACGCCACCTGGCGCAACACCTACGACTCCGAGGCCGTGAGCGCCCTGCACGTCAAGCACGAGGTCACCGACTCCGAGGTGCTTCGGGCACCTGACGATGCCAACGACGTCATCGTCATCCACCGCTTCGCATCCGTGGCATCGGCCAAGGCACTCGTTGGTGATCCCGCACTGAAGGACGCGATGACGAGCGCCGGAGTTGCAGGAGCACCACGGATCGACATCTTCGAGAGTGTCTGAGTATCGACGCCCGCGCAGCCTCCGGAAGTCGGGCATCGGCTCGTCTTCCCAGGCTTCGTTGGGCGTCGTGAAGGTCGGGCCCGACTTTCACAACGAGTTTCCCGACGGCGATCCCGTAGCCGCCGAAGCGTTCGCCACCATCCTCCGCTGCGGGCAGGCAGTGATGTCCGAGGTCGATCGAACGATGCTCGCAACATTCGGTGCACCGCAAAACGTCCTGAACAGCCTTGCGGTCATCGAGGGCGCTCGCTCCCCGCTCACGCCGAGCGAGATCAGCGAGCGCACGTACCTCTCATCGGCGACCATGACCAGCACGCTCGACGCACTCGAACACAACGGCTGGGCGCGCCGAGTCCCGAACCCCGAGGACCGACGCAGCGTGCTCGTCGAGATCACTCCAGCGGGCCAGGCCGTGACGGACCGCATGCTGCCCGGCATCCGGAAGGTGGAACAAGCGGTCCTCGATGAACTGACGCCTGCCGAACGAGCGACTCTGCTCAAGCTCCTTGCCAAGGTGCTGAGCGGTGCTGCCGCTGTCGCCGCGGTCGAACCCATCACACTCGACGGACGACGCAACCGACCCCCGCGCGAGGGGCCCTGAGCCCAACCAGGGCCACCAACCGTCTCCTTGCGGACGGCTTCCCTGCCCGCCTACGGCGTCGAGGCACCTGAGGTCGTGCTGACCAACTGTGCCCCCGAACTCGCCCACCAAGCTGGTCCGCCGTGGATCATGAGGGACTCTGTCCGCCGGCCTTGCTCGCACGTGTTGGATCACAAGGAACCCACCCGGCATCCGCTCGAAGGTGATCGTCCCCCGCGTGTCACCGCTGACCTCCCATGTGCCAACCAGGGGCGCCAACGTCCGCAGGTGGGTTGTGGAGGTGTGGCGGAGTCAGCCCCACGAGGCCGGGCGGGTCCCGATGTAGTGGTACTCGATCTGGTCGTCGTCGTAGCGATGTTCCCGGCCGATCGGGCAGCCGTCGCGCATCGCGACCCACCGCCGCCAATCAGCTTGCACACTGTCGCTGGTGACGGGCCCGCCAGGCGGGCTGGCGAGCGCAGCGGTGAGCAAGGGGCCGCAACCGTGGGCGCAATCGCACCCAGGCGCTGCAGCGCGTGCCGGGAGCACCGCCGGCGCCGGCACATCGAGGACGATCGCGGCGCGTAGGGCGATCCATGGGCCGTACACGGGATGAACGCAGAGGTGGCTGGGCGAGAGCCAGGCGAGGCCGGCGACGTCGGCGAGTTGTTGGATTGCGATGCGCCGTGGCGGTGGTTCGTGCGAGTAGCGGACGTCGATCAGTTCGGCCAGCCCGGCGGTGGCCGTACCGATGAGGGCTTCGACATACGCATCGACCGGGTCGGTTGGTTGGGGGTCCAGGCTGCGCACGAACGACGTGATGTGTGGCCAGATCGCACGGGAGTTGCCAATGACGATCGCCAGGCATTCGTCGGCGCC
>JANOKQ010000920.1:0-3954 GCA_031419375.1 Acidimicrobiaceae bacterium | reverse complement strand
ATCATGCATGCCGAATAACGACGCTGTGTGTTGCGTCATCCGCCAAACCATGGCTCCAGCGGGATCGAGCGTGGCGCGTCCAAGGAGCGGATGGACGATGTCGACGATCTTCCGCTGCAATGGCACCAACTGACCCAACTCGACGAATCGAAGGCTGAGCGCGAAATCGTGGTCAACACGCGTCAACAAAGCCGAGTTCGACCGGTTCGCCGACCAGACGATGCGTGGAGGAGATGGCAAGCCAACACGCGTCGCGATGTCGGTGAGCCTCAGTTGCGCGAGATGAGCAGCATCCGGTCGGGCACTGCTGAGGACCACATGACGACGACGTTGGACTGGTACGGCTGTTCGAGCCACGACGCGTCGTCCTCGGCCATCACGACGACTGGCTGGAACGGTGCTGCCGTGAACGGCTGAGAGGCTCCGCTGGACTACGAGCCCGTCCGTGGCTCCGCGGGCAATCCAAGGAATCGCTCCGCCAGAACGTTGCGTTGAATCTCGTTGGTCCCCCCTGCGATGTGATACCCCGGAGTCCCCGTGACGTGCTCGGACCATCGAAAATGCTCGTCGGCTCCGGCGACAAGGGCCACGCCGAGGACATGCGAGACCGCATCAGTTACTCGGTCCATCTGGAGGCCGTAGAGCAATTTCCCCAGGTTCGCGTCGGCACCGGGAGGCCCTCCCGAGGACAGTGCAGCCGCCCGCTGGGCATTCCACTTGATGAGTCGATCGCCGGTGAACAGCGCCGCCAACCTCTGGCGAATTGCCAGGTCACCAGTTCGACCGAGCTGCTCGGTGAGACGGCGTAACTGTGAGTACGAGCCGCCGGCTGTCCAGTTCTCGGTCCCACCTCGCTCATACCCGAGCATGGCCATGATGATTCGCCAGCCCTCGCCTTCCGCACCGACGCGCAACGAGGCGGGAATCACGACGTCAGTCAAGAACACCTCGTTGAACGACGACCCGCCGGTCATCTGACGAATCGGTCGAACTTCGACCCCGGGCGTTGCCAGGGGAAGCATGAACGCCGACAGTCCCCTGTGCTTTGGTACATCTGGATCGGATCGAGCGAGAAGGAAACCCCACTCGGCGATCTGGGCTCCCGATGACCACACCTTCTGACCGTTGATTACCCACTGGTCACCGTCCCGAACGGCACGGGTGGACAGCGATGCGAGATCCGAACCGGCGTTGGGCTCGGACAGCAACTGGCTGCAGATCGTCGACGCGCGCAGGGTGGGAAGCAAGAGCCTTTCCTGCAACTCCTTGCTCGCAAAGTCCCGCAGCGTTGGCGCCACCATCCCCGTCGTCACGATGAAGGCTTCGTGGAGGTCGGGCGTATCGAACCGAGACTCTTCCTCTCGGAACGCTTGAGCAAACGAACTCGGCAGCCCTTGACCACCGTGTTCGACTGACCAGTCGATCGCCGCGAACCCGGCGCTGAACTTTCGTTGATGCCAATCGACCGCGGCCGCGACGTTGCTGCGTTCAGCTTGCAGGTCCACGTTCAGATAGACCGACACGTCTTCATCGGCGTGCGGGCCCGCAGTCACGCGGAGGGTCGCGTTGTCCGCCAACCAATGCCGGGCACGCTTGCGGAACGCGTCGATGTCTGCCGCAGCTCTCATAGCTGCCACGTCCTCCCATCGCCGACCGTCATCAGACGTCCGAAGCGAAGCCCATCGAAGTGTCCGCCGACCGCGGTGGTCGCTCCGCCTTCGAGCTCGCGAGCCACACGCTCACGGGTGAGTCGAGCTCCGCCGGGGTCGACGTCAAAGACCCCTTCCCAGTCGTCCTCGGTCAGCTCCAAGGGGCAGTGGGCGACGTCACCGAGCAACAACGCCCGTTCGGCTCCGCTCGATAGCACGACGATGGTCGAGCCCGGCGTGTGGCCCGGGGCATGGCGGACGCTGACTCCGGGAGCCACCACGCAGTCGTTGTCGAACAGCTCGAGCTGTTCCGTGACGGGTGCAACCTTGCGCGCGACGATGGGATCGGCCCGATCCCCTTCGACGAACCAATGCCAATCGGCCGAGTGGCACCGGACCCGCGCCCGGGGAAAGGTCGTCTCCCCGCGCCTCGAGATCCACCCGATGTGGTCGAGGTGGAGATGGGTGAGGAGCACGTCCGTCACGTCGGCGGGCGAAACGCCGGCCTTGGCCAGGCTCTCGATAAGCCCGCCGCCTCGGAAGACACCATCGTCGATGGGGCCGACACCGGCGTCGACGAGGATCGTGCGATCGGCGGTGCGGACGAGGAACCCGCCCAATGGCAGCTCCAGTCGAACCTTGCCCGCGCCAAGTTCGGGATGCCTTCCCCACGCGTTCGATGACTCGCTCGCTGGCCGGATCAGTTCGTCGACCCGCAGTGTGACCGTCCCATCATAGATCGGTGAGATCGAGATGGCGCCCACCTTGCTCGAAGTCGGCTCTGATGACATGGCGCGATCAGACCTCGGATCGGGCGGCGGCCAGTCCCGCAGCGATCTCGATCATCTGATCCTCCTGACCTCCGACGAGCTTGCGTCGACCACACTCCAACAGGATCTGCCCCGCCGAAACGTCGCAATTGTCACCCAACCGATACGCGTGACCAAGAAAGGACGAGTACACACCCGCATAGCCCATGATGAGTGCCGCCCTCGACCGCACCGTCTCCTGCTTCATGACCGGCAGCACAACTTCCTCGCCCACCGCGAAGAGACCGGGGGCGTCCACGCCAGTCTCGATGCCAAGCTTGTCGCAGCACGTAACGAGCGCCTCCGTCGGCGTGTTGCCCGCTCCCGCACCGAACCGGCGGGCCGATCCACCCACTTGACGTGCGCCGGTGCGAATGGCGCAGATGGAATTGGCGGATCCAGTGGTCATCGCTCGAAAAGGCTACTACCGCAACAGCACGCTTCGAGCACTCCAGTCTCCACCGATCGCCGTTCAGATATGCGCGGATCGTCCTGCGGTCATGGCCGAGATGGTGAGCGATCGCCGAGATCGCTGTGTGCCCGCACATGGAAGGCACCGTTGCCAAGAGCAGACGTTCGCGAGTCAGCGGGTTGCTCTCGAGCTGATCCAATGCGAGCTCGTTGCCGACGATCTCGACGGGTTTCTTGCCGACTGCGTCGTGGCCGTCTTGGGTCGGGTGGAAGGAACGCATGACCCGACCGAGCAGGAGCCCTGTGTGCGGTCCGTTCACACCGGTGGTGACCCCGTTGATCCAAGGGTCGCCGGTGCACAGCCCGTGGCGGCTTCCGCCCTTCTTCGTACCACGTGAAATGGGACCACCTCCTGCGGTTCGAGATCGACGACGTCAACAACCGGGTCGCAGGCTCGACTGTCGAAGCGATCAACGACACGGCGCTGAGCTTCCGCCAGTGATATTTGAGTTGTGCAGAAACAGTACCTTTCTGGTACTGTTTCTGTTGTGCCTGGAAAGTATTGGGAAGCGCTGATGGATGTTGCTGTCGACAACGGTGGCTACGTCACGCCTGCGCTCGTAGCCCCATTGGGCGTGCCTGCGATCGAGCTTCGCAAGATGGTGTCGCGAGCAACCCTTGTCTCGGCAGGCCACGGCGTGTACCGCATTCCGTCGCTTCCCTATGATCGATTCGACGAGTTCATCCTCGCTCGTCTGTGGGCAGCTGGGCGTGGGGTCGTCTCTCATGACTCGGGGCTGGTGGCGCACGAGTTGTGCGACATCAACCCGACGATGGTGCACCTGACGATTCCCACCCACTATCGGATCAATCGGGCAGGCCGCGACCGCTATGTGATCCATCACGCAGATTTGACCCCCGACGAGATCACGCAGCTCGATGCGGTCACGCTGACGACGATCCGCCGCACATTGCACGACACGCTCCACACCGTGCCGGCTTACCTCGCCCGCCAAGCCGTCACCACCGCCCGACACCGTGGGGCGAGCACGTCATCCGAGCACGACGCCTTGATCGGGCAACTC
>JANOKQ010000919.1:0-4409 GCA_031419375.1 Acidimicrobiaceae bacterium | reverse complement strand
TGGCCCGACCACCGCGACGACGCTCAGCATCAGCATTGCCGCGGAGAACACCGTGCCGACGCGGGCCACGTTTCGTGCCCTTCGAAGCGTCGAGGGCGTGAGGTGAATCTTCGTGATGAGAGACGTCATGGTGGGATCCCTTATGACCTGATGAGTGACGAAGACCTGAGATTTCAAGCAGTGCCGAGCAACGCAGCGCCCAACCCCACCATCCGCCACGACGACGAGCCGCTGATGCTAGAAGTGCCCGATGACGCCGAGGTGAATGACGGGCGTCGACGCGGTAGCGATTCGGAAAATTTGCCGGGACAGACGGGGTCGCGACCGGACGATCAGCCGAGAGCACGGCCGTCGCCGAGGAGGTCCATGTGGCATTCGAGTGCCCGCTGGAGGCAGTTCTGCGTGACGGTTCGGATGATGCTCTCGTTCCATCCGTTCCACCAATCGGCATGCGCCGAGTACCCACCTGGCAGCGATGCCGAATACGCGTCGCTCGACAGCCGCCACGTCGACGTGCCCGACGCAGGGACCCGGTAGCGAACATTGAACGTGATTGCCGGGATCGCTACCGGGTGTGAAACTGGGCACCCGCCCGAGCCCTGGGTCATATGGCTTGCATGATCAGGCGAATCGAGATTCACCCCATCCCAGCATTGCGGAAAGTTTGTTTGCATGATCATCGTTTCGCCCGCGACACAGTTCGTCGGGATGCTTGCCGTCAGCTGACCATGGCGAGAATCCAAGCACTCCCAAGTGGTTGGCCCTGAAGATGCACTTCTACCACGGGAGTTACCGACAACCATTCGCAACCCTCGAGGGATCACGGTGACGTTGCCAGGAGCAACCCCGTTGTAACCGGTCTTGTAATAGACCTGCAGATAGTCGGGCGCGATTGGAATGCCTGTAGCTGTATCGATCATCGATGGCACCCAGTATCCCGACCGATTCGCGGTCCCGCCACGACACGTGCTGTTGCCGGTGCTGACCAACGACTCCGTTGTCGTTGAGGCAGTCACCCCCGTGTTTCCGAAGAACGTATGCAGGTGAGACGCACCCGGCCGGGCGGGCGCAACGATGGGGTCGTCGAAGTTCATGTGCGAGTACGCACAATCGAATCGGAACGTACCGATCCGCTCGGGGTTCGGTCCGGCAACTGCCGCAGGAATGATCACGGGCTGCCCAACACCCGCAGTTCCCGCCGGAATCCGACTCACATCGACAATCGGAGCACCAGCAGGCCCTCCCGGCAATGCAGGAAGAGCCGGAGCAGCCGGCGCTGCAATGGGGCCGGCTGCGGGAGTGGATCTCGGGGCCGCAGGAGTCGTCGGCTTCGGCGCAGATACCGGAGTCGATTTCGGGACCGCAGACGTCGTTGGCTTCGGCGCAGATACCGGTGTGGGTTTCGGGGCTGCAGTACTCGCCGGTTTTGGGACCGCTGCAGTGGCAGCTTTGGAAACCGCAGTAGTCGCGGGTTCTTGCGCACGAGCCGGATTGGAGTCCGGGTCCGGACTCGAGTCCGAGTCTGCGTTCGGCTGCTCCGTCGGCGGCGGCCCTGCGGCCGGAGCCAACACCTCAATCTGCAACGGTGCTGTGATTGGTTCCCGCACAGCGGTCGCGACAGTCGTCGGCAATTGGCTGGCGTCGAGGATCGGCGCCGCTCCTTGCACCGCACCGATTCCCAGGGCAGGGACCTCGCTCAGAGCACCAGTTTCACCGAGTCCAACCGAGGTTGTCGCCGGAGGTGGGATCACCGCGGCAGTCGCCTCCGGCGCAAGGCTGGGGACCGATGACGGATCCAAAGCCGACGCGCCGGACGAGCTTGCGCTGCTGCTCGGGACACCACCCTCAGTGCCCGGCGAGGCCGGCAGAGACGCGGTGCACCCGACGGACACCAACATCAGGACGCAGCAAAGGATAGCTATCCGACGAGCAAACATCGAGGTTCCTTTCGAGATTCTAAGCTTCCGAATGAACGATCAATTCCGGATGGAAAAGGACAGCTTCTATTTTCAATTCTTTCCGCAATGACCTGGTCATCAACGGTGAGAGAACGTGCCCCGAACCGGGGCGAAGGACCGACATCACTTGTTCGAGTGACCCGACGACACGAACTCTCGGAACGCGTCCGCCGCCGCGATTCCGCCGAAAGATTGGGCCTCGAAGGTGCTGGCCCCGTCGGTACCGTACGCGGACGTGGCGTCGGAGGATGTGGCGTCGATCGCATCTCCTGCGTGAACCCGGTCGGCAGAGACTGACTTGCGGGCAATCCGGCGACGAGCTGTCCAGCGGATAGCGAGCAGCGCGATGTTGATAACCACCACCATCGCCAGCAAGGTCAACAACACGGGACGATGGCGCGTGTAGCTGCTCGCGTTGACCGTCGACCCGGCACCCGACACCACGACCAGCCAGTCGATCCGCCCGAACGATGGTGCCGGCACCACTGCCGACACTGTCTGCTGCCACGTTTGACCGACCCCGATCAGTTCCGGATCTGCGACGTCGAGCGTCACCAGGTTGTTGTCGGAGCCCCGCGCCGCCGAAGCGGCAACCCTCACCTGACGCAGCGGCGTGGTCGAACGGTTCTTCACGGTCACGGTGACCTGGTAGTTCGTTGGCCCACCGAGATCGGAGCGGACCGCTTCGACCAAACCCTCCGGAGCCGACCTGGCGCTGACTGACACGACGAGCAGATCGCCGGGGCTCGACCCATCGATCACTGGCCCGACCGGATGTCCGATCACGACGATCGGAGTCACCGCGACCTCGTCGTTGTTCCGGTTCGAGACCCGGATGACGCACGGGCAGTCGACGGGCGGAGCAGCCACCGGCATTTCACGCAACGCCGGGGTGCCATCGTCATTGGGTGTGACCCCGCCTTCACTCTCTCTCATGTTGCAGTCGGCAGACCCTCGCCTGGCCTCGTTCCCGCATACCGAGATCGTCAGCGTCGATGGGGCGAAACCGTCCATGGTCACCACGATTTTCTCGCCCGGATGGACCTCGGTCCGGTCCAACGTGACGACCGGCCCACTGATCGACGGCTCGGCGCCGGCACTGTGAGCGAAGCCGAATGAGACCAGCAACGAGACCAGCAATGCGACCCGCAGCGACACTCGGCGGAGTGGGCGAAGGATGCGGTTCACGTCGGTTGGTGCTGCCGTTCGGGGCCGGGCTCCAGCTCCATCCTCGGCTTCGCTGGGGCGATGGCGGGAGTGGTAGCGGGAATGGCCCCGGCGGTGGTGGCGGGTTGGGCGGAGATGCGGTGACGTCGATACGCCCGCCGTGCCAGCAAGGCGAAGATCAGCGCGAGTAGCACCAACAGCAGGGTGAGGGGCGGATTGAAGGCGAGGTCTTTGCCCGTCGACGCCACCAGGGTGGCATCGGCGTCGGCTCCGGCGGGCTCGATTCGAGCGGTCGTGAAACCGAACAGCAGCGCCGGCACATCGCCGACGTCGCCGGTGATGGTGACGGCGCCGCCGGGGAGCAGTTCGGTCACCTCCGGGAACGTGACCGTGCGCTCGCCAATCCCGAATGGCCCCGCCACGGAAACGGTGGGGGTGCCGCTCATGCGGACGTTGCCGCGGTTCTCGACCCGAAATGAAACTTCCGCCGACCCAGCAAGCGGGTTCAAAGCGTGGCCGTACGAGGTCTGTACATCGGCGATCACGAGTTCCCGTGTCAGTGGGCCGCTGACCCGGAGGTAGAGGCGGGTACCGGTGCGCCGGTCGAGTTCGACGATCTGGCCGGATTCGTCAGTGCTGGAGGTGACGTTCGATGCCAGGATCCCGCCGGCGTGATCGCCGGGCCGGGCATCCTCCGGGACGGTGATGGTGATCGGAACGTCGACCTGCGTGCCGGGAGGAACGGTGATGTTGTTCTGGCCCATCGTCACCCAGGAACCGGCGCCGGTGGGCTCCTCGTCGCCGGGGAGGAGGTCGAAGGCGCCGTCGCCGTTGTTGAATGCGTCGGTCGCGTAGAGGTTGAACGTGAGCACCATGTTGCCGAGGTTGTACACAGTCACTGCATCTTCGATGACCGCCCCCGGGTTGGCCTCGTACGTCAGATCCGGCCGGTTGCCGGCCGCATCGGGATCGAGGGAGCTCACCGGGCCGAGGCCCCAGCTCTGCACGATCTCTTGGAGCTCGAGGTCGCCGGTTGACGACGGGTCGCTCGGCGCAGTCGAGTTGTCAGTGATCGGTGCCGGCTCAGTCGGCGGCGTCGGCGTGGCGACGGCCAGTGCGGCGGACGACGATGAGACGACGAGCGCGACCAGGAGCGCAGCGGCGTACTGGACGAAGTGTCGGCTGGTGTTCATGAGATGTTTGCAACCTTTTGAGAGGGGAACGCCGAGGGTGGTGTGGGGCAGCAACGCTGCCCCACACCACCGGCCCGGTGTTACGTGTTAC
>JANOKQ010000918.1:0-1905 GCA_031419375.1 Acidimicrobiaceae bacterium | reverse complement strand
TGAGGTCGTCGGTGAACGACGGCTCGGACGAGTTGCACACGTGGGTGGCACCGTGACCACGCAACAGATCGGCCTGCTCGCTGCGGAGGACGATGTTGACCAGACCCACGCCGTCGGCGATACAGATGCGGTTGAGCATTTGGCCGAGGTTCGATGCCGCCGCTGTATGGACGAGGGCGCGGTGCCCCTCCATCCGCATCGTGGAGACCATGCTGAGCGCAGTCAACGGGTTGACGAAGCACGACGCCCCGTCCGCCGGATCGGTACCGTCGGGCAGCACGAGACACATCGCCGCCGGGATTGTGCGGTACTCCGAGTACGTGGGCCGCCCCATGATCGCGACCGTTCGACCGATCAGCGCTTGCGCAGCAGCCGACGATCCAGCGGCCACCACCACGCCAGCGCCTTCGGTACCGACGGGCATCGACTCGCCGATCCGACCCGCCAAGCCGGCCATCTGCTGCGCCGGGACCGGTGCGGTGATCACCGGCTGGCCAGCGGTTCCGGCCATGCTCGCCGAATCGACATCGGCACCGGCGAGCATCGACCCCAGGTCGGACGGGTTGATCGGCGCAGCATCAATCCGCAGCAGCACCTCGTGCTCACCCGGTTCGGTGACGGCGACGGTGGCGATCGACAGCTCGAGGCGCCCGTCGCTGGTGACGAGCGAGCGGATCTGGCGCATCGATGTCGGCAGGTGGGTGGACGGGGGGGTGGACGAGGGGGTCGTCATTGGTGAAGCTCCGGCATGGTCGAGGTGCCCGCCACCCTACGCGTCGGGCGCAGCGACCAACTCGACGTGGCAATCAACCGGTTGTCGAGAAATGCACCGCCACGGTGGCTTTCTCGACACGGCACACTCCATCCCGGCTCTCTGGCCAGTTTCGCGGCGGGACGCTTTGGCGGGTCGGCTACGTTGAGCGCGAAGCGATCGTCGCTCTCCGATGAGAGCATCAGGCGAGGGCGCTCAGATGATGTGGGCGTCGGCGACGCGTTCGAACGTCTTCGAGTAGCCGAGGCGATGCATCAGCCGCGGCACGATCGACGGGGCAATGTTGGCGAGCACGATGAGCGGGCGAATCGGCGGGGTGTTCACCGTGACCTCGGCCCGGTTGCGTTTGATGCAACTGATCGTGACCGATGCGACCTTTTCGGGCTTGGAACTGCCGGCGATCTTTGCGGCACGAATGCCATGGTCTCCCCACCGGTCGTACATCCCCACATCGGTGACGAAACCGGGGCAAACAACGGAGAAGCCGACCGGCTGGCCCCGGTACTCGCAGCGCAAGGCACTGGTGAACCCGACGAGTCCGTGCTTGCTCGCGCAATACGACGTACCGAACGGGACGCCGACCTTGCCGGCCCCGGAGGCGATGTTCACCACGTGGCCACGGCCACGCTCGAGCATGCCCGGGACCACGGCTCGGGTCAGCAGGATCGGAGCGATCAGGTTGATCGCCACGGTGTCGGTGAAGTCGGATTCGGGGGCCTGCTCGAAACGCGCCACCCGTTCGATACCTGCGTTGTTGATGAGGATGTCAACGGGTCCGAGCTCGGCCTCGGTGCGCCGCAGCAACAGCGCCCGGTCATCGGCGTTGGCGACATCACATCGCGTCGCGATCGCCGTGACCCCGAGTTGCTCCATCTCGGAGCGCACCTGTTCGAGCTCAGTTTGGGACCGGGCGGCGAGCGACAGGTTGACACCCTCACGCGCCAACGCCCGAGCGATGTACACACCGATTCCGCGTGATGCACCGGTGACGATCGCGTTTGTTCCTCGAAGGTCGTCCACGAGTTCCCCTCAGGTCATCGCCGCCACTGCGGCTGGTGGCGACAAGCTACACCGCTGCGGCTGCGGCTCAGGAACCGACGAGGGCCAGGAGCTCGGTGCGGTCGGGACCGGGC
>JANOKQ010000917.1:0-2188 GCA_031419375.1 Acidimicrobiaceae bacterium | reverse complement strand
GTGGGAGCGGAAGTCAGGTCGCGAGCGATCGGGTCGCCAATGTTCTGGTCGCAGCGCATCGACGGCAGCGAGGAGTTGCGTCACAGAGACGAGCGAAACTTGCGCTTCGGCTTTGTTGATGGCGGGAAGCTGACCCAGCCGTGTCGGATCGATGCGGATCGCTATCGCAGAGTGGGACGCCAGCGGATGGTCCGCATCTTCCGCGTGCGAATCCCCGTCGTCGAACGAGGCGTGTGCCGTTGCCAACCCAAGCCGTCCATCGACACCGTCGTGATGGTGTTGGTGGAATGGCGCACTCAGGATGTCGCACGCCACTACCAGCACCAACAGCCAGCGCGCGATCCACCATGCCCGGCTCACGTCGCTGGTGCGGCGGCACGAAGTGGCAGGCGAGCGTTTGGCGAGGGACATGAACAAAATGGATGCGCGATTGAATGGCTCGATCAACGGCGGAAGTATTCCATACGAAAGGAAAACCGGCTTCGAGGGCGACGATTCAGAGTCACGGCCTACGCGCCCTTGATCCGTACCTTGAGCAACTTCACCGAGTTGACGAAGACGAGGATGTCGGGTCCGAGATGAATGATCGCCGCCTGGATCGGCCCGATCCAGCCGAGCAGGGCCGCGGTGATGCCGAGCACGTGCACCACGCCGACGCCGACGAACAGGTTCTCCTGGACGGTGCGGTGGCCCGGCGGGCAATGGCGCGGGCCGCAGCGATCTTGGCGAGGTCGTCGGTCATCAGCGCGATATCGGCGGCTTCGAGCGCTGCCTGCGTGCCGCCGCCGCCCATCGCGATGCCGACATCGGCCTTGCCCAGCGCGGGGGCGTCGTTGATGCCGTCTCCCACCCTCGCCACGCAGTGGCCCTGACCCTGAAGTTCCGCTATGGCCGAGACCTTGTCCTCGGGCATCAGGTCGGCGCGCACCTCGTCGATGCCGAGTTCGGTCGCGATGGCCTGAGCAGTCGCCGCGTTGTCCCCGGTCAGCATCACGATCCGCTTGACGCCGCTCGCCTTGAGCTCCGCCAGCGCTTCCCGGGCACCGGGCCGCAATGTGTCGGCGATGAAGATCACGCCGGCGAACTGGCCATCCACGGCGACATGCACCGGCGTGCGTCCACCGTCTTCGACCGCCGCTTCGAGCGCGACGCTGCTTTCGCGCAGCAGCGCGGCGTTGCCCACCAGCACGACGCGACCTTCGACGGTGGCTCGCACACCCCGGCCCTGCAACTGGTCGAAGAATTCGGGCTCGGGCAGGTCGATGCCTTTGCGGTTGGCGGCGTCGACCACCGCCTTGGCCAGAGGATGCGCGGAGCGCCGGTCGGCGGCGGCAGCGAGTCGCAGCAACGTGTTCTCGTCGAATGCGGTGTTGCGCAACGAGGTTGCCACCACTTCGGGGCGATTGGCGGTCAGCGTGCCGGTCTTGTCGAACACCATCACATCGACCTTTGCCAGGGTTTCCAGGTAGATGCCGCCCTTGATCAGGATGCCGGTGCGAGCCGCCCGGGCGATGGCCGCGATCATGACCAGCGGCGTCGCCAAACCCAGCTCGGCCGGCGACGCGAAGATCATCAGCGTGACGAACATGCGCACGTCGCGGGTGACGATATAGACGCCGATCAGGAATACGAATACGACCGGGATCAGCCAGGCCGCCACCTTGTCGGCGAGCTTCTGCACCGGTGCGGCTTCGGCCTCGGCGCTTTCGACGAGGGCGATGATTCGCGAGAAGGTGGTGTCGGTGCCGAGCCGCTCGGTCCGGATGTCGAGCGCGCCGGAGTCGACCACGGTGCCAGCGAAGACCTGGGCGTCGACGCCCTTGTCCTTGGGAACGCTCTCGCCGGTGATTGGCGCTTCGTTCACCGAACCCTGGCCGCCGACCACGCGACCGTCGACGGGAATCTTCTCGCCCGGTCGCACCAGCACCACGTCGCCGACCTTCAACTCGCCGATCGGCACCGATCGCTCGCCGCTTTCGGTGCGCAACAGCGCCACCTGCGGCACCGAGCCGATCAGCGACTTGATCGACGCCCTGGCGCGGTCGGTGTTGAGTTCCGCGATGAACTCGGCGATCAGGATGATCACCATCAACACGGCACCGGCGACGGTCTCGCCGCCGAAGACGGCAACCAAGTGTCGCCACAGTGACGAAGATTTCGGTGCCGACCTTGCGCTCGTGGATCAGGT
>JANOKQ010000916.1:0-3604 GCA_031419375.1 Acidimicrobiaceae bacterium | reverse complement strand
ACCGTTGTGTCCACACGCCGAGCGCGAAACCGGCCATAACCAGCACCGTGACGATGCGGGTGGTGACCTTCTTGACCACGACCGCCGACACCGCCGACAGCACCACGAAGCCGACCGTGATCGCGATGGCCAGGTTCTTGGCCCCGTCGACGGTGATCGCCAGGACGGTGTTGGCCAGGACGGTGTTGGCGCTGGCAGCGAGCATGATCAGACCTTACGTCGTAGGGTGGGTCCGTGAGCGTCAATGAGGAATCCACCCGTCCGATCAGCTTCAGCGGCACCGGCTTGCCGACGACCGTGCTAGCCGTTGCCGACCCGACGGCGCGCCAGATGTTGCAGGCGGCGCTGGAGCGGCCCGACGGCGAACGACGCGACGGCGTCGCCGCAACGGTCGCCAGGTTCCCGCGGTTCCTCGATGGCTGGACCGCGCTCGGCGATCTCGGCCGCGACACCATCGAACGGTATGCGGCATATCGCGTCGGCTATCACCGCGGTCTCGATGCGCTGCGCGCCAGCGGCTGGCGCGGATCGGGGTACGTGCGCTGGACCGAGGAATCCAATCACGGGTTCTTGCGGGCACTCGTGGGTCTCGGCGCCATGGCGGCCGAGATCGACGAAACCGATGAAGCCGACCGGATCGGCCTGTTCCTCAGCCAACTCGACCCGTCCGGCATTCCGGACTGGGCCCGGTGACCCGGCCCGCGCACGGTCTGGTGCCGATCGGTCGATGCGCGTAGCCGGGGCCGTCCTCGCTGGTGGCCGAAGCGCGCGAATGGGCCGCGACAAGGCGCACCTCGATGTCGCCGGGACGCCGATGCTGCACCGCGTGATCAATGCGCTGCGCGATGCGGGGTGCGACCCGGTCGCGGTCGTCGGTGGCGATCCGGACCGGATCGCCGCATCCTCGGTGCACTACGTGCCCGATGGATTCGCCGGCGACGGTCCACTCGGCGGCATCATCTCGGCGTTGCAGTGGCGTCCCGGGGAAGCCGTGCTCGTCGTCGCCTGCGATCTTCCCCTACTGAGCGGTGCCGATCTCGGCAAGCTGTTGGCGGGCGCGGCACCGGCACTTGACGCGGTCGTGGCCGTCACCGACCGCATCGAGCCGTTGTGCGCGCTGTGGCTGCCATCGGCGCTTGCGCCGCTGATCGAGATGCACGCCGCCGGCGAACGGGCGGTGCACCGCGTCATCGCCGGCTTGCGAACGGCCCGCGTCGATGTCACCCGGCGCAGCATGACCAACGTCAACACGCCAGCCGACCTCGCCGGCGTTCACCAAACTGTTGGCGCCGCAGCGCGCATCGGCACTTCGGCGAGCACGATCGGAAACAGGGCGGATAGCGTGCCCCACATGGCGATCCGCGAAGTCCGCATCGATGAGCTGGACCAGGCACTCACGGCAGGAGCCCGGTTGATCGATGTGCGCGAGACCGACGAGTACATCAGCGGTCATGTCCCCGGTGCTGTGCACATCGCACTGGGCACGGTGCCCGACAACGTCGACGCGTTCCGTGGTGATGGCCCGGCCTATGTCGTGTGCCGCAGCGGAGCGCGCAGCATGCGGGCATGCGAGCTCCTGGCCGAACACGACATCGAGGCGATCAACGTCGGGGGCGGGACGCTGGCATGGATCACGAGCGGCCGACTGGTCACTTCGGGAGACGCTGCAACGTGACATATCGTTGGGTCGCGACGCAGGCCGAGTTCGACGAGGTTGTCGACACGTTGTGCGCCGAGGAGCGCTACGCGGCCGATACCGAGTTCCACCGCGAGCGGACGTATTACCCGAAGCTGGCCCTGCTGCAGCTCGCCTGGGCCGACCAGATCGTGCTCGTCGATCCGCTGGCGGTCGACCTGTCGTCGTTGCGTCGGTTGTTTGCCTCCGATGTGCTCGCCGTGTTCCATGCGGCTCAACAGGATCTCGATGTCCTCACCCACGTGTGCGGCTGCGTCCCAAAACGGTTGTTCGACACCCAGCTCGCAGCCGGCTTCCGTGGCTACAGCACACCATCGCTGATCTCGTTGCTGCAGGCCGAGCTTGGTGTCATCGCGTCGAAGGGCGACCGCCTCACCGATTGGCTGCGCCGCCCGCTCACGCCCGAGCAGCAGCACTACGCGGCCGGCGACGTTGCCCACCTGCTGGAGATGCACGACCGGTTGACGGCCCAGCTCGTTGCGGTGGGCCGGCTGGAGTGGGCGCTCGACGCCTGCGAGGAGCTGCGCGTCAAACCGACGGGCGCATCCGATCCCGAGCACGCGTGGTTGCGCCTGAAGGACGTGCGCATCCTCAAAGCCAAGGCCAGGGGTGTCGCCCAGTCCGTGGCAGCGTGGCGTGAACGGCGGGCGGCCTCGGTCAACGTGCCCGTACGCCAGATCCTGCCCGACCTCGCCATCTTGGGCATCGCTCAGCGCCATCCCAGTACTCCCGCCGAACTCGCCCAGTCGCGCGGGGTAGAAGAGCGTCATAGCCGTGGCGCGATCGGTGCCGAGATTCTCGCCGCCGTGGCCGATGGGTTGCGCCGTGAAATCCACCACCCCACGCCCGACGGCGACGATCTAGATCGTTCGCTGCGTCCGGCGGTTGCCCTGGTCTCAGCCTGGGTCAGCGAGGTGGCCCGTTCGGAAAAGATCGATACGACGTTGTTGGCTACCCGCTCCGACCTGGTGGCGCTGCTGCGCGGCGACGAAGCGGCACGCCTGGCCCATGGCTGGCGGGCCGGCCTGCTCGGCGACGGCATCCGTCAACTCGTCGAAGGCAGCGCTGGTCTCACCTTCGATGGTCACGGCGGGCTCAAACTGATCCCCGTCGCCTGATCACCGGGTGCCTGATTACCGGATAATGGTGCGGCGCAGCTTGGCCCACAGCGCGTCGAATGCTTGGGACACGTCGGCACTGCGGGCGCCGTAGGAGTGGATTGGCCGGCGTTCGCCGACGGCCTGGTTGAGGATCACTCGCTGGGGGATCGCCGGTTTCCAGATCGACTTCTTGCCGACGATCTGGGCGAGTTCTTCGATGCGTCGGTCGGCCTCGGTGCTCACCCCGGGAACCCGGTTGACGATGACCCCGCTCAACTCCAAGTCGCCGTTGTGGGCGCTCCACACATCGTCGATCACCGTCGCCACGGCACCGATGCCGCGTAGCCCCAACGCCGACGGCTCGACCACGATCAGCGCGTGACTGGACGCCGTCAGCGCGCTGGTGGTGAGGTTTCCGAGCGATGGCGGGCAATCGATCAAGATCGCGTGGTAGTTGCCGGCGACGGTGGCGAGGGCGGTACGCAGCCGCGACGGTGTGCCGGAGTCACGGGCCTGGAGGTCCGGCGACGCTGGCAGCAGGTGGATTCCGTCACCCCACGCGCTGTCGATGATTGCCTCCGCAGCCGTGGTCGCCGACACGTCGGTCGATGCCAACACATCGGCCGTGGAGAGCCCGACGGTGTCAGGGTCGATCCCCAACAACCAGGTGGCCGACGCTTGTGGGTCGAGGTCGACGACCAGCACCCGGTGCCCGGCGGCGGCGGCCGCGGAGGCCAATCCGAGGGTGACCGTGGTCTTGCCGACTCCGCCTTTTTGGTTCAACAACGCCACTGTGTTGCTCATCGAA
>JANOKQ010000915.1:0-5919 GCA_031419375.1 Acidimicrobiaceae bacterium | reverse complement strand
ATCGTGGTTCGTGGCGCACGGGTTCACACGCGACGGGCGACCGCTTCCGCAATGGGCGACCGAGGCGTACCTGTGCGACTGCGTGCTACACCGGATGCTGCATGCCGAATCAGGTGTGCTCGACATCGGCCGATCAACACGGACCGTGCCGTTACCGATGTGGCGTGCCGTCGCCGCCCGCGACGGCGGCTGCCGTCACCCCGGATGCGACCGGCCCACCAGATTCGCCGATGCCCATCACATTCTTTGGTGGCGAAGATTCGGCGAAACCAAACTCGACAACCTGCTGATGCTGTGCAGCTACCACCATCACCTGATCCACCGCCAAAACTGGCAGATCCGGCTGCTCTCCAACGCCGATGCCGAGTTCACCACCCCCGACGGACGCACCCTCACCTCGAAGCCACACTCCAAACCACACGGCCAACCAACCATCCGCGCCGCCTGAACCAGGACTGCACGAACCGGTTCGGTACCAACTGCTGCTCCGGCATGCCCGGATTCGGCCAACCTCACGGATTGTCTCCGGCGGATTAGCTTTCCAGCGATGTTTGTCAAGCTTCGCCGCCGCCAGGAGATCCAGTTCTTCGGTGCCTTGTGGCGGGCGGCTCCGAGGCTGGCGGCGATGTGGTGGTTTCTGCTGGTGCTGCGCGGGGTGTTGCCGGCGGTCACCTCGCTTGGGTTCGGCTGGTTGATCGGGTCGATCGAATCCGGCGAGTCGCTCTCCGGTCCGCTAACCGTTGTCGGCATCGCCTTCACGGCATTTCTGGTCGTGCAGCCGCTGCACCAACTCGTCAGCTCGAACCTTGGCAGCAGCCTCGCCGCGCATCTGTACGACCGGTTGATGGTGGTGGGGGTGGGGCCAGCAGGGATCGATCACCTCGAGCGACCGGAATTGGCCAACGATCTCACCATGGCCCGCGATTTCGATCTGGGGATGATGGGCCCGCCGCTAGCCATTTCAATGGACTTCGTCGCCGGCGGGTTGGTCGAACTCGTGGTCGGCGCAGCCGCAGCGAGCTTGCTGTTCGGTTTTCACTGGTGGGTGCCACTGGTACTGGTCGCGGCATGGTCGTCAACGCATTGGCTGCTGCGTGAGAGTGGGGTGTGGCGCGACCGCAACACCGACGAGGTGCGCACCGCACAGCGCCACGCCGACTACTCGTATCGCCTTGCTGTCGATGCTGCGCCGGCCAAGGAGCTGCGCCTGTTCGGCCTTGCCGGTTGGGTGATCGACCGATTTGTCACCACCCGGCGACGGTTGTACGACCTCCAATTCGAAGCGACGCGGCTGCGTGAGAAGTCGGTGGCGGTGTGCGTGCTGATCGTGCTTGCCGCGAACGGGCTGGTGTTCTGGATGATCGCCTCGGCGGCGATCGACGCAAGCATCAGCACCGGCCGCGTGGTGGTGTTCGTGCAAGCAGCAATCGGTGTGTCCGCCATCGCCTTCGGCGGTCTCAACTGGGCGCTCGACGGTGCCAGCGCGCCCGTCGCCGCTCTTGCCCGGCTGGAGGTGGCAATGGCTGCCGACCCTGGGTTGAGGTCCGGCAGTCTCCCGGTCGCTGCTCAGGCGAACGACATCGTCTTTCGCAATGTTTCCTTCGCCTACCCGAGCACCGACGACAGCGCAGATGTCGGCACCGAGGGCAGCAGCGGTCGGGCTGTGCTCGACGGTTTCGATCTGCACGTACCGGCCGGTACCTCGCTGGCCATCGTCGGCCAGAACGGGGCGGGCAAGACCACGCTCGCCAAGTTGCTGTGTCGGCTCTACGACCCCGACGGCGGTGCAATCGAGATAGACGGCGTGGCGCTGCCAGACCTCGATACCACTGCGTGGCGCAACCACGTGACTGCGGTGTTCCAGGACTTCATTCGCTTCGAGCTACCGCTGCGGGTCAATGTCGCCCCGCAGGGTGCGCCCGACGAGCTGATCCGTGCGGCGCTCGTCGATGCGGGTGCTGATCAGCTCGCCGATGTCGATCTCGACACGGTGCTGTCGAAGGGCTATCCAGGCGGCACCGATCTGTCGGGCGGGCAGTGGCAGCGGGTCGCACTGGCGCGAGCGTTGTGCGCTGTTCGGCAGGGCGCGGGTGTGGTGCTGCTCGACGAGCCGACGGCGCAACTCGACGTGCGCGGCGAGGCGGAGATCTTCGAGCGGGTCCTCGCGGCGACACGGCACTGCACCACGATCCTCATCTCGCACCGGTTCTCCACGGTGCGCCTGGCCGACCGGATCTGCGTGATGGAGCACGGTCGGGTGGTCGAGCTCGGTTCGCATGACGAGCTCATCGCCCTTGGCGGGCGGTACCGGACGATGTTCGAGATGCAGGCGGCGCGGTTCACCGAGTACGACGAAGTCGGTGCGGAGGTGGTCCATGAAACGCTCTGACGATCTGCCGCCGGCGCTGCCGTCGCTGTTACGCACGTTTCGGTTGGGGTACCGGGCCGAGCCGCGGCTGCTGTCGTTGTCGCTTGGGCTGGCGCTGTTGATGATGTTGCCGGATGTGCTGCTGGCGTTGTGGCTGAAGCTGCTCGTCGACGGGGCGATCGACGGCAACCGTTCGTCGATCCGCACCGCTGCGATTGGCCTGGCGGTCTCGGTCTGCGCCACGTGGTATCTCGGGGTGTTGTCGCAACGGGTGCAGCGGCGCTTCCGCGACAAGGTCGCGATCGCCCTTGAATCGCACGTGGCCCGGTTGCAAGCATCGGTACCGACGATCGAGCATCACGAGCGGCCCGAGCACCTCGACCGGCTGGCGATGCTGCGCGATCAAGTGTTCACCCTCGACCACCTGTTCATGTCGCTGTTCTCCACGCTCGGGTGGATGTTCCGGCTGGTCATCACCGCCGTGCTGCTGGCATCGGTGCACCCGGCGCTGGTGCTGTTGCTGGGTTGTTCGATCCCCGCGTTCTACACGTCGACGTGGCGACCGACCGTCGAGCGCCGGGTCGAGGAATCGGTGATCGCCAACACCCGCCTCGCCCGCCACCTGTTCGTGCTCGGCACCACGGCCCCGCCGGGCAAGGAGGTGCGGGTGACCGGAACCGGTGCATGGCTGATCGACGAGCGCCGGGCCGCATGGCAGCGGTGGTACGGCCCGGTCGCCTCGGTGCGCATCGCGACTGCGCTGTGGCATGCGGCGGCGTGGGCGCTGTTCGGTGCCGGGTATGTGGCCGCTGTGGTGTTCGCATCGTCGGTGATCGACGCATCCGTCGGCCAGGTGGTGCTCGTCGTTGCCGCCGGGACGCGACTGGCCGGCTACATCGGCGCCACCGCCGGCGAGCTCGGTTTCCTGCGCGGGTTCTGGCTGGATTCGTCACGGCGCCTCACCTGGTTGGAGGATTATGCAGCCGCAGCCGATGCGGGAGCATCCGCCACCGCACCGGCAACCCTTCACGAGGGGATCTCCTTCGAGCACGTGTCGTTCTGCTATCCCGGCAGTGACCGGGTGGTGCTCGACGACATCGACCTGACGTTGCCAGCAGGCACGGTGGTAGCGATCGTGGGGGAGAACGGCGCCGGCAAGTCGACGCTCGTCAAGCTGCTGGCGCGCATGTACGCGCCGACGTCGGGTCGGATCACCGTCGACGGGGTGGCGCTGGCCGAGATCGCCGTGGGCGAGTGGCGCGACCGTCTCGCCGGTGCATTCCAAGATTTCTACCGCTTCGAGTTGCAGGCCCAGCACACCGTCGGCCTCGGCGATCTGGGCCACCTCGACGACCGCCCCGCTGCGGAAGTGGCTGTCGACCGGGCCGGTGCGGGCGATGTGATCGACCGCCTGGCCCACGGCCTCGACACCCAGCTTGGCCCCACGTGGGATCAGGGTGCCGAGGTCAGTTTCGGCCAGTGGCAGAAGCTGGCGTTGGCCCGCGGGTTCATGCGCGACGATCCGCTGGTACTGATCCTTGACGAGCCGACCGCCGCGCTCGACGCCGAGACCGAGCACGCGCTGTTCGAACGGTTCGCCGAGGCGGCCCGATCGGAGTCGGTGTCTGGACGGGTGACGGTGCTGGTGTCACACCGGTTCTCGACGGTGCGCATGGCCGATCTGATCGTCGTGATGGACGGTGCCAAAGTGGTCGAAGTCGGCAGCCACGAGGAACTACTGGACGCCAACGGCCAGTACGCCGACCTCTTCCGCATCCAAGCCGCCGCCTACAAACGCTGACAATCCTCTCCCCTCGGCAGCATTGGTCCAGAACAACCCCGCCGAGAAGCCCGCCCGCCGAACCCGGTTCGTGGCCATCATGCGCTACCGGGGCGCGCGCTGGTCACGGACGTCCGGCCCAACACCCGCGCATGGAGGCCCGTACCGACGATCGCCGACACCGACGAACACTGCATCGCAATCGCCCCCGAAGTGCACCGACGGACGCACCCTCATCCCCAAACCTCGCAGCTTGGCGACCCGACGACCTATGTCGACCAGCTTCGTGCGCCCAGGGCCGTGGATGAGTTCCAGCGCGCCGGAGATCCATTCCTCCTCGCGGCCAAAATGCGCCTCGATCGTGACCGCTCGCGCGGTCAGCTTGTCCTCGCGGGTTCTGCAAGTTTCCTCACCTCGAAGTGTCTCGCTGACTCGCTCGCCGGTCGAGTCGGGGTAGTCGAACTTTGGCCGTTGTCGGTGGGTGAGTCGGTTGCAGCCGACTCCGGCGCGCAGTTCATCGATCGAGTGTTCACCGCGCCCGAGACCTTCCATGACCTCGACCTCGAACCGGTTGCGCGAGCCGAGATGGCGGAACTCCTTGTACGAGGCGGGTTTCCCGAACCAGCCACGATGACGACCCGCGCCCGGGCAAACTGGTTCCGCTCGTACCTCGCGACCATTGCCACCAAAGACGTGATCGATGAGGTGGGTGAGGTTCGCAAGTTGGCGGAGTTTCGAAGGGTCCTTGACCTCGTCATCGCCCGGACGGCTCACGAAGCCAACGCCGCGGCAATCGCAGGTGGCGCGAACATCCACCACACGACCGTCGCTCATCATGTGGAGTTGCTGAGGAATCTCATGGTGGTGCACGAGCTCCCCGCCTGGGCAACGAGAGCGACATCGAAGGCAAAGCGCCATCCGAAGCGCTAGGCCGTGGACACCGGGCTCGCCGCAGCGGTTCTCGGAACCGACGTCGTTGCGCTCACCGACGTGCGATCGGCGCTGTTCGGACAACTCTTCGAGACGTTTGTCGTGAATGAAATAGCCAAGCAGCGCACGTGGGCGGATACTGATGTCCAACTGCATCACTTCCGCAATCGGGCGGGCGCGGAGATCGACGCGCTGCTGGTGGGACCCGTCCAACGCCTAGTCGGCGTCGAGGCGAAGGGCTCTGCCACGGTCAGCGCCGCCGACGCGCGACACGTGGCAGCGCTGAGAGATCGGGTCGGCGACGTGTTCGTGCACGGTGTCGTCGTCTATCTCGGCCAACGAGTACTCAGCCTCGGACCCCGCCTGACCGCCGTGCCAGTGGCAGCGTTGTGGTCCTGACGACGCACGGGACGCGGCGCGAGCGATGGACTGCGCCGTGCGGGGCGGCTGCGTTCCCCGCCGGGTCAGCAGCTCGCGGCTGGAACGGTGATCACCCGTCGACGTCGTCCGGCGGAAGATCCTCAGCGTCCGCGAGATCTCGCAGACGGCCGGTCGCCAACTTGTTGCGCCGTAGATCGGCCCGCCCGATCACAGGCGCTGTCAGACCACTGATCATGAGATCGACGCGATTCTCCCATGCCTCGTCGAACTCGACTCCGGAGATGAACGTCAACAGATCGATGCGCTGCGGCTCACGGCCGAGCTGCACCACCGTGTCGTCACCCAAGAAATCCTCCAGCGTGAGACCAACATCGCCGAACCCGAAATCGGCGAGGGCACGCAAGATCCGTTCGCCGTTGTCGCGGTCCGCACGAACCCAGACGTCGAGATCCTTCGTGTA
>JANOKQ010000914.1:0-3298 GCA_031419375.1 Acidimicrobiaceae bacterium | reverse complement strand
AACGACCAACCACATCCTCCCTGCCGGGTCGGGGACGCGCCCAGATGCGCCGATCTGGCGCGTTCGCTGCGCTCGGGCTCGTCGTTGTTCTGTGTGGCGCCTTCTGTGCGCATCGGTCGATGCAGACCTACAGATCGTCGTCACCCGTTCAGCACTGGTCGAGCAGACGGGCCGCGCGATGTCGTGTCGCTGCGGGCCGGAGCTGATCGAGCTTCTCGCTCTGATCTGGGTGGTCCGGACATTCGCGTCCGTCATGGGTGCTGTCGACCGCCCCGCCGGATCCGGAGCCGAAAACCCGACTGCGATACGAGGTCGGCTGGCGAATCGGCACTGCCAGGTTCGCCGAACGCCTCACCGGGTACAGCACGGCGGTGATCGACGAGGACGCCATTGAAGCGCCGCACCCCGCCCGCATGCCAGAAGGGCTCGACGTCCGCCTGATCGCGGTGCTGCGGTCGTTCGTCCGTTCATCCATGTCGGTCGGCCGAGACCCGGGCAAATCTTTCGAGCGCGTCGCGCAAGCTCTCTGTTTCCGCGTCGTGAAACGGTCGCTTGAAGATCCGCGCCCGATCCGCGACCTTCGTGAGTTGCAGGAAGCTCTGTCGCAGAGAAGCTCGCTGCCGTTCGATAGCACCGGTGCCGCGGTCGTGACCAAGGCTGTGCTGAGCCGTGTTGGCCCGTTGAAGGTTCTCGCCAGACGAACGCCGTGGTTGATGGCGGCGAGCGCGATTCCCGACGTGTACTCCGCTCTTGCTCGCGGGCGCGAGGAAGTGGCGATCGTGTCGTCGTTCCTCGTCAACCACGCCGGAGGCGCCAGCGCCGACATAGATCCTGAGCGGTTGCGTCGGTTGACCGTGCAACTGTTGCAGCGCCGCAGAGTCGACCCCGAATCCGAACCCGATGACGCTGATCTCGTGTCGTCGTGGATCCGTCGTGCGTTGAAGAGCGCCTTGCCCTTCGTCAAGGGTGGTGTGACGCCGCACTCAAAGAGCATCGCCGCAGCGGCCGCGACCGTGGATCCATCATTGCTGCGCGGCTGACCCGCCACGGGCGATCCCGATCACGCACGCACGCTGGCCCGAGTGTCCCCAGGGTAGAGGTCATCACCGAACTCAACCGCGAGGGCGCTGACCATCGCTGACGAGTCACGCGCAGCGTTCCTCACCCGCTGACCGGGACGCTCGCCCGAACACCCAGTGGCAAACCGCGACAGCTGACTCGAACACCGATGCGCCGATCTGGCGCGCTGGATGCCCGCTGTCGGGGCGTCATTCCTGTCGCGCGCTTATGCGCTGGTGTCCACGCTGCGCGTGGCGAATGAGCGCTCTCTGTACTGTGGCCACGATGGCAACGCTCGCACGCGTCCCGGCACGGCAACTTGGCAACCTGGCGCGGGTTTTTCTCGTACCGGAAGGCGCTGAATACGAGGGAATCACGATCCAGTCGCCGGCCGATGAACGGCGGGTTCTGTGGCAGGCGATCATGGCCCCCGCGACTATCAAAGACATCGCGCGTCCGTTCTGGCCGAAACTGACGGACTTCAACAAGTACTGGCCGGAGTATCGATCGTTCATCGAACAGGCTCGGCTCTACGACGAAGCGGCGATGAACATGAGCGGCGCTTCCGCGGCTCTGCTTCTGTATTACTCGATCCTGAACCTCGCCAAGGCCGAGCTGATGATTAGCCGGCCGGCTGACGTCTACCAGCAGACCGTTTACCACGGGCTGGCCTACAAGCCCTCGCAGGCGACCATCCGCAGCGACTTCGTCACGACTCAGGGCCCGAAGGGCGCCTTCTGCATGCTGTACGAATCGCGGACCGGTGAGTCGATCAAGCAAAACGAGCGACTTCCAATCCAGGCGCTGCTTCGCAACTTGATCGACGTCAGCATGGAACTCAGTCGAGTCGGGCTGCAGCCGTCGCGCGTCGACCTCGTCGATCATTACGTAGCATCGAACGGCGACGACGAGTCCTGGAGCGTGATCCCGTTTTTCCGCGAGGATCATCCAGTCCTCACGCAGACGGCGGCGCGTAAGCATCTCGCTGAGTACTTTGAGGAAGCGCACGATTGGGGCAATCGTTACAACGGGCTAGCGGGGATTCGCGCCGTCACTGCGCTCCAAACCAAGGACGTGCTGAAGCGCGGGGACAAAATCTCCCCTCAGCAGCACTGGCAAGATGTTGGGAGCCGGACAGCGAAGATGCTGGCTCCGATGTGGGGCTTCCCGACGTACAAGCACTTCGAGCTTGCACCATCGCTCGTATCGGATCGTTGGCTTGGAATGCGGCCAGACCTCGCACGTTACGCGGCGATCTACTACTGCTCCAGCGTTGTGCGCTATCGCCCGTCATTACTTCACGGCGGAGCGTCGAACGAGGCGGCCTGGCTCCTCAACGCCTTCGTCGACGAGGCGCGGTTGCCACTGCTGCGATCGGCGGTGCTCGGCGCCACCGGTCGGTACTTACGGCTCACTGCCGCGTGACGAGCGCGACCCTGCGACGAACGCAGACGGCGCGGATCGCGCAGAAACGAGGCAAAACGGCGACCGCGTCGAGTCGGGTGTTTGATGCCACCCGACGCTGTGACGAACACTTGCCGCCTTCGGAGCACAGAACGTCCGCCGGCGGCCGGCGCAGAAGACGCAATCGGTTCGGGAGAACGAGCGCAGATCCGGCGTTCCGTGCTCGGACGGGGTGCCCAGAAGCGCCTACTTGAGAGCCTGCCGACCCGTCGCCGAATTTGGTCGTCGGGAGGTGAGGACAGGAACCGGAGCATCCAATTGGCGCCGGCCGAGGACCCCGTGGGCGCGACCCGATCACCGTCTTGTCGTAACGTCGAGGCGTGGCGGAGCTGGGTCCCGGAATCTACGAGCGGCTCATCACCGAGGGGCTCCGAGCGCAGCTGGACGAGTTGACCAAGCACATGCCGGTCGACGAGCGGCCGCTGAACAGCGCGGACGCCTCCGATCGGATTGCGTGGCACGTGAGTCAGCAGGTTGAGCGGGCGCTTCTCGATGTCGGCGACGAGCACCGCGTGAAGATCGGCCTCCAAGTGGCCCGCGCGCTGCTCGATCGCCTTGGTGAACTCGTCGACGTTGACCAGCAAGCGATGCTCGCCGACCCAGCCTCAGTCCTGCATGCCATCCTTCGCCGCAACCCCGATGGCACGCCTGCCGCCATCGCTGGGCCGCTGATCCCGCTGCTCGACACGACGCTGCTCACCAATGCGCCCGGTGAGCCGACGCTGTGGAGCCAACTCCGCTCGGAGATCGAGTCGGCCGACGCAATCGACGTCGT
>JANOKQ010000913.1:0-3628 GCA_031419375.1 Acidimicrobiaceae bacterium | reverse complement strand
GCATCATCAACGCCGCCCACGGCGTTCTGCCCAACCCCGCCCCGGCCGTGTTGCGGGTGCTGCAGGGCGCCCCCCAGCGAGGGGTCGACGTGGCCATGGAGCTGACCACCCCGACCGGCGCCGCCCTGGTGGCCGCCCTGGCCCAACGCTTCGGGGCCCTCCCCGACTGCGTGGTGTCCGCCAGCGGCTACGGCGCCGGCACCCGCAACCCGCCCGGCCGGCCCAATGTCGTGCAGGTCGTGGTGGGCGAAACCTCACCCGGCGAGGGGCCCCCGGCGGGGCTGGGAAACTCGCCGTTGGGCACCACCGAGACGATCTGGCGGTTGGAGACCAACCTCGACGACGTGACCCCCGAGACGGTCGGCTACGTGCTCGGCCGGCTACTGGAGGCCGGCGCGCTGGACGCCTGGACGGCCCCGGCGACCATGAAAGATCCTGCCCAGGGCTCGTGCCGTCGGCCCTGTGCGCCCCCACCGACGCCGCCCATCTGGCCCAGCTGGTCCGCCTGTGGTTGGGCTCGACGCCTGTCGACGTGCTCCTCAACACCACCCCGTTTCACGACGACGTCGCACTGCGGGCCACGCGGCACGAGTTCGCCGGCCGCGCGGTCGCCTTCCTCGGTTGCACCGACCTCGCTGCTTTCAAGGCATTCTTCGACCGCACGAAGGACTGGGCCGACATCGAGGAAATGATCGCCGCCGGAACCCTCGACATCGAACGAGTCCTGGGGGTACTGGTGAGCTACCTCGGCCCGGACGACCCCCGTGTCGCACGACTCCACTCCCTCGCTCCGCCGCCGTGAGCCGGTGTGACGACCGGCGGCTCGCTGCCTTCATCCGCGCCAACGGGCCCACACCAACCAACGCTGACACGACCTCGTGATGGCGACGGCTACTGCGTCACACGGATGAGGTAAGAACAGCTGTGGCCATTTCTTGCATCTACTGCGGCGGCACGCACGCCACAGGGCTCGAGGCACGCGCCTGTTGGCAACAGAACCAATCCGGGCAAGCTCCCCGCCGCGATGCTTCGGTGGTCACGGCCCCCTCGCCCGGCGAGCCGGCGGGCGAGTTCGCGGCACGGTCGCGCGTAGCGTCCGACCCCGTGCCGCAACAGGCATCGGCGGTCTCGGCCCGCGCCCTCGGTGCCGCTGCACAGTTGCTCGGACGCAACGTGGTGGTGCGCCCAGATGCTCCCGCGCCTGCTGGGTGGGAGCAGTGCATCCGGCGACAGATCACTGCTGCCGATCTCATCGATCCCGGGCCGGCGATCGCCGAGCTCCACGAGTACGCCAGTGCTCGACGCCCCGTGGTCATCGAGCTCGATGCCGACATGGGTGCGCGCCTTGCGGCTGCGGAGACGATCACCGACGCCCCCCACGAACTCGGGGCCCGCTACCAGCTGCTCCATTCGGTGTTGCAGCATTGTGTGTTCGCCAACGCGGTCGATGCCACCGACCCCGACGCGCCACGGTGGGCGGTGCTCGATCAGGCGGTTGCACTCGGGGCCACCCTGGCCGGAGACGGCCGCGGCGACATCGTGGCTCCCGATGGCACGCGAGTGTGGATCGATGGCGGGCCGATCCGGTTCACCATTCCGGTCGACGGGGTCGCAGTGGTGCACCGGGTAGCGATCGAGCACCATTCGCTGAGGCCGTTCGCGGGCAACGTCACCGCCGCCGACCTGGCCGCCGACCAACTCGCCGCCGTCACCCATCCCGGCGGAGCGGCCCGGATCATCGCCCCGGCCGGTTCCGGCAAGACCCGCGTGCTCACCGAGCGCGCCCGTCACCTCGTCCGGCAATGGAACATCCCAGCCAGCGCGGTGTGTCTGATCGCGTTCAACAAGCGCGCCCAGCAGGAGATGGCCGAACGTACCGGCGATCTTCCTGGCCTGCAGATCCGCACGCTCAACGCAATCGCATTGGCCATCGTCAACGGGTCGCGCCCGTTCCTGTCGATAAGTCGGACGGTATCGACCATCGACGAGGGCGAGGTCCGCCGGCTCATCGGCCGCCTGGTCAAGTTCCCCCGTAAACGCAACTCCGACCCGGTCGCCACCTGGATCGAGGCGCTCTCGCTGGCGCGGCTCGGCCTGCGCAGCCCGCGTGACGTCGAGTCGTGGTACGACGGCGACGTCGATGGCTTCGCCGAGATGTTCCCGCAGTACCGGGCCGAGTTAGCCCGCGCCGGCACGGTTGATTTCGACGAGCAGGTGCAGCTGGCAATCGAACTGCTGCTCACCAATCCCGCCGCCCGCGCCGCCGCACAGAAGGCGTGCCGGTTGTTGCTCGTCGACGAGTTCCAAGACCTCACCCCGGCACACCTGCTGCTGGTCCGACTGCTCGCCGGGCCCGACGGTGCCGTGTTCGGGGTCGGCGACGACGACCAGACGATCTACGGCTACAACGGTGCCGACCCGGCCTGGCTGATCGACTTCGCCGGGCTGTTCCCCGGCTCCGGCGAGCACCCGTTGGAGGTGAACTACCGATGCCCGGAGGGCATCGTCACCGCCGCCTCCACCCTGCTGCGCCACAACCGTAAGCGGGTCCCCAAACAGATTCGGGCCGCAGCTGGCGCCAAGGGCATCAACGGGTTCGTGGTCGAACCGTCCGGCAACGCGGTGGCGACCACGGTCGCCATCATCACCGAGGCGCTTGCGGCTGGCACACCCGCGGTCGACATCGCCGTACTCACCCGCGTGAACTCGCTGCTGGCTCCGGTGCAGGTTGCCCTCGGTGTCGCTGACGTGGCGGTGCGTGGCGGGGTCGGCCACGAGTTCGCCGAACGCACCGCCGTACGTGCCGCGCTCGCTTGGTTGCGCTTGGCCACTGGCGGCGACACGTACGCCAGCGCCGACCTGGCCGAAGCGTTGCGGCGACCGTCGCGGCCGTTGCACCCGAACGTGAGCAACTGGGTGGCCGAGCAATCCTCGAGCGACGGTCTACGCAAGCTGGCGGCGCGGCTCACCACCGAACGCGAAGCCGAACGGGTGGAGGCGTTCGCCGACGACATCGACCGGTTACGTCGATTGGCCCGCGACCGGGGAACGACCGCACAGATCCTCGATGCGTTGCGCAACTCGATGGGCCTGGCATCGAGCATCGCCTCGCTCGACACGCATCGACGAGGCATGAACCGCGCCGCACAAAACGACGATCTGATGGCCATCGCCCAACTTGCCGACCTACAACCCGATCCCGCCGCGTTCGAAGCATGGCTCCGGACCGGTTTGCGTCGCCCGTGGGATCCCGCGGGCGTGACGTTGTCGACGGTGCACCGGGTGAAGGGCCAAGAATGGCCGCTGGTGGTGGTGCACCATGCCGACGCCGACCAGTTCCCGCACCGCCTCGCCGACGACACCGAGGAGGAGCGCCGTGTGTTCCACGTGGCGATCACCCGCGCCAGCCGTGCTGTCCATGTCGTCGCGCACGAGGAACCGTCGCCATTCATCGACAACTGCTCCACCGAACCGGTTGCGCCAACGGCCCGGCAGGGACCCGGTCGGCCGATCGTCAGCGTGCCCAAGCAGGGTTCGGCCGGCCCCAAGGCTGGCCACGATCTCACGCCGGCCCAGACCTCGGTGTTCGAGGCGCTGCGGGCATGGCGGCGGCACGCTGCGGCCGGTA
>JANOKQ010000912.1:0-8037 GCA_031419375.1 Acidimicrobiaceae bacterium | reverse complement strand
ATCGATGCCACCGGCGAAACGGTTGCCCATCACCAAGTGGTCACCCTGGCGAAGCCGATCGACGAAACCGTCGAGTGAGGAGAAGTCGTAGGAATCGTCGGCGTCGCCCATGATCACGAACACGCCCCGGGCGGCACGAACCCCACCAGTGAGCGCTGCCCCGTAGCCCCGGTCGGCGATCGACACGACCCGGGCGCCCGCCGCCTCGGCAAGGGCGATCGAGCGATCGGTCGAACCGTTGTCGGCGATGAGCACCTCGCCGCGGATGCCGCTGGTCTGCAGGTACCCGAGCGCCTTGCGGATGCAGACCTCGATGGTCTCCTCCTCGTTGAGGCACGGCATCAGGATCGTGAGCTCGAGCGAATCGTCACCCACCGACCGTGGTGACTGGCGACGGTCAGTGCCGCCCGCCGAGTCCCACTGAACCGAAGTGAGTGGACTGCTTGCCACCCGCTGTGTCGCCGTCATTTCGCCCTCCGCCTGTTGAGCTGCGGTCTTTGTACGAGCCGCCCGGCCCGTGATCCGCTCCGAGAAAGGTACCAAGAAGCATCGAATAGGTCCATAAAGGAATCGTCAAGAACTTGGGATCATTCGCGCCCTATGACAACATCCCATCGCTCAGCGTGAGGAGATAAAGGCGGCAGCGCATGCGTCCGGGGAAAGCAGACGAGCCGAGTTATCGAGCACCCGCACGATCAGCGTTCGGCCGGCGGTAAACGCAATTTCGATGCCGCCCCCAGCGACCGCCGCATCGATCGCGTGCCGACTCGACCCGTCCCACCCATGCGGGAGAAACACCCATGTCACGCTGCATGCACGGAGCCGTTCAAGATCCGCGCCCGTCGGCCACTGGCCCGCGCCGAGCAACCCGTCAGCCAGAATGGCCTCGTCTCGCTCCGATTCGAAAAACAGCCAACCCACGCGCGAGGACACGATCGCATCTATCCCGTGGGCCTCCAACCACCACCCGGTGGGGACACCCTCCACGGAGGCGGCGAGGACCCGATCGGTCGGGCGGACCTGCTTTTCGAGCCAACTCGCCGCCTGGATGGTCCCCTCGGGAGTGAACGCTGAGAAGACCGCGGTGTTCGATCGCATCCGCGACGGTGCGACGACGACCATCCAGACCAGCAACGCCTGTAGGACCAACAACACGATGGCTGGGCCCCGCTCCGCAGATTGGCGATTTGGCGGCGAGCCGAGCGTGTCCACCTCCGCACGGAACGCTGTTGCGAACGACAACCCGCAGATGGCAACAGCCAGGCAACTCGGCACGATGTACACCGCACGTAGTTCCGTGAGCGCGAGCGAGGCGATCGCGGCGACCATCAACGCGGTCAGCGTCCGCCACAGTTCCGGGTGCGGCGCACGCTCGCGGTACGTCCATGCGGTGGCGCATCCGACGAACGCGATGGCGAAGGCCACTACCCAGATGGGCTGCGGCATCCCGAGCACGCCGTCGACCGAGGTAATCCCGCGGACCGCCGTGGCGCGACCCTGCGGAAGACGCTGTCTGCTGACGATGGGCAGGTACCACGGAGCGAGCACGACCAGCGGAGCGCATGCCCAACCGGCTCCTGTGACCCATCGCCACCTGCGGTCGATCACTGCCAGCACGAGTGCGATCGTGACGGCGAAAGCGACAGCGGCGAAGATCAGGCTGGAGATCAGACCAACGATGGCGGCCAGGACGCCGCACCGAAGTGCCATGCGCCGTGACGGGTGTTCGGTCCAGCGAGTTGCCGCGCCAACCGCTACGGGCATGACACCGAGGGCCAGAAGCTGAGGGATGCCGCCCCAGGCAACCGCTGCCGATGTGGCCGCGCTCACCCCGAGCGCAAGGGCCGCCCCTGCGGCCCAGAGGGCGCGAACGTGGGGTCGCGTCGCGATCCACACCCCGTATGCCGGCGCAACCCCGGCACCGGCCTGCAGCAGGCGAGATGCCCACACGTCGCCTGCCACCCACCGCGCAGCCGCAACCAAGGCGGGCACGATCGGCGGATAGACCACGCCGCCGAGATCGACGGCTCCGGACCAGCTCTGCGCGATCCGGGCGAAGTTTGCGAAGTCGACCCCTACCGGCTCACCATGTCGGGACAGCTCCAGGAGACGCCAGGTGAACAACGCTGCGCCTACCGCAACCACCGCCAGCCGCTCGGCGCGCTGCGGTGGATCGTGGGTGCCTGCACTCACGCTGCCCACGTCAAGGTCGGCAGGAATCGACTCGATCGAAGACGATGACGCTGTCGGATCGATCGATCTCGGCGTAGCAGTCGGTGATGAACCGCTCGGCGAGTCCGGTGTTGCGCCACACCACCACACGAGTGGCACCGACATCGTCGGCCAGCGCGTGCTCATCGAAGACCGCGACCTCGCCGACCGCTGTGTACCCTGCCGTTGCCTTCCAGAGAAACTGGACTCGCTCCGTGCCGATGACGTCGAAGTCGAGGGGGTCCGAGGCGCCGTAGAGCGTCGCGCGCGCCGGTGCACCGCTGCCGACGATGCGAAGGTTGGACGTCATCTCGCGTGTTCCCCCGACCAGATGACGGGTCCTCACCTCCGTCGAATCAACCCGCGACGCGGTCCACGGACCCCCGGCCGGGGCGAACACCACGTGCCAGTCGTTGTGCTCCGCTGCCTGGCTTTCGGCAGTCATCCGCACGGCGTCGTCGCGTAGCTCGATGCGAAGCTCGATCACCTCGACCGGGCGTCGACCGCGCAACGTCAGCAGCAGCTTCTCGTCGTCGGTAACTATGGCCGCCGCGCTCACGACGGCGAAGGGCCACCGAGTTCGGGCCACGTCCAGTTCCGCGAGCGGGTAGTACCAACCGGCGAAGGACGCGGCTATCCGAATCGAGTAGTACCCGGCGTCGGTGCCAGCGATGGAGGCTTGCAGCCGTCCGTTTTCAATGCCGACCTGCCCGGCGAAGAAGCGCTGTAGCTTGCCGCCGAAGACGGTTTCTTCGCCTGAGGTGGACAGCCAAGGGCCGATCGGTGACCATGCCGGTTGCAACGCAGCCGCGTTGACGAACCAGCTCGTCGGCTCAGCCGTCGACTCAGCCCAGTGACTCGACACGGCGAGGCCGTCGGCGGTAGCGGATCTGGTGAGCACGGCGAGGTCGGTTTGCTGCACGCGGCCGTAGTACGCCACCGCTGCGTCGAGACGAACGAGGAAGCCGGTCTGCGCGATCAGCAACACCGTGACCACCGTCACCGCCAACGGCAGCGTGGGCGACGACTGGCGAAACATCGCAGCCGTCCTGCGCACGAGGGGCACGCCGACCTCGGCGATGGCAATCGCGACGAGGACGGGGAGCAGGTACACGAAGCGTGATTGGTAGGACGGATCGCCTTTGACGACGGTGGTGCCCAAGATGAGGAGCGCAGCGACGGAAAGTGCCGCCGGTTGCGAACGTCGATTGAACAACAAGAATGGCGAGATCACCGCGACCAGGTTGACCGCGGCGATGAACTGGTGTTCGCGTCCCGCCCAGCCCAACAAGCTCGACAACACCGACAGATCGGGGAAACCCAGTTTGGATTGACTCGGTGCCTGCACGCCGAAGTAGTAGTAGGACGACACCAGCACGAATGGGAAGCCAGCGGCCGCGCCCATGACCCACGCGACCGGTGACGTGATGCCCCGTGGACGACGGAACCATCGACCGGTTTGGGGTGGCAGTGGCGGTTCGATCGTGACCTCGTCGTCGGTGGCGCCGGGCGTGTTCGGCCGGATCCGGCGACGCGTCCGGCCGATGATCTCCCATCCCAGCCGCGTGCCAACGAAGAACACCGCCATCAGCGCGGCGACCGGGTGCGTCGCGATCGACAGCCCGACGGTCAACCCGACCAGCCATCCGCCCTTGGCGCTGTCGGCCCATCGGTCTGCAGCCGCCAACGCAGCGATCGCAGTGGCCAGTCCGAGAAGGTTGGCACCACCGCCCCAACCGAGCAGCTCGGCCAGAACCGGTGTCATTGCAGCGACTGCCGTGGAGGCGAACGCGACGTTGCGGTTGTGCCACCGTCGCATCAGCGAATAGATCGCCAACAGATACAGGGCGTACGACAGGCACATCGCATACAGCACTGCCGACCACGAATCGACCATCGTCTCGAACACCACCACGAGCGTCGGGAACAGCGGTGGGTGAATGCCAGGCAGGAGATCGCGTGAACCCCTCAGCCACTCGGCCTCGGCGACAAAGTGGGCTGCATCGAGCGGCAGCCACAGCGGGGTTTCGCGGTGGATGATCGTGACCAACGCGGCGGTCACCACCACCAGCGCGGTCAGCGACGCGCCGACCTCCATCAATCGGCCCCATCGATGCGTCCGGGCGGCCGCGGGGCGACTCAGCCCCAGCTCAGGTCGGGGATGACTCGCTCGGGGAGCGCTGGCCACCAGCACGGCCCCACGCTGGTGGCTGTGTGTGATGGGAGATTCCGTCACCGGTTTGGTGTCCGGTTTGGTGTCCGGTTTGGCGACTGTTGTGACGACGGCCGCCTGGGGCAGGTCGGTGGTGGCACCCTGATCCGTCGGGAGTGGGGTGGACCGGCGGCGATCGCCCTTGCGGCGAACCGTTTGATCGCCGCCAGCGGCACCGCCGCGCTCACCGTCGTGCGTGCGGAGGCCCGGGTCGATCACGGTGCTGTCCGGTCCGGGACGCCCTGCCGGATCATGACCTGACGAGCCTCCACCGCCAGCGGCGCGGTTGGCGCCGGCGGATTGAATCGCTCCTGCATTCCGTTCGGGTCCCGCCTGTCGATTCACTACCGGATTCCTTGCCTTCACGCCGGGCGGTGGCCGCGGCGCCGGTGCAATTTGTTTGCCTTGTTTCGGCAGAGCCGGGGGTACCTTCGCCCGTGTTCCTGGCACCAACGTGACTGCGTCACCTTCGCGCCGTACCGTGAGTCGTCGCGTCGATTCGGGCCGATCGACAGAGGAACCGCCATCCGTCACGGCGTCCAGCCTACTGCGAGTCCAACAGTGGCCGCCGGGCGCGCCCCAGCTCTGATCGCCCTATACGGGCGGGCTGATGCCTGAGCGGTCGGGGCCGGTCCAGTAGTTCGTCTCGAGCTGCTGGTCGGCCGGGAACCGCAAGAATCCGTCGTCGGTGTAGGGACGGGTCTTGCGAAGCGACAGGAACAGGCCCCACGCCATGCTCGGTGCAATTCTGGCAAGCGGCCTGGCCAGCGGCCCAGGGAGCGGGTAGAAGTTGCTGCCACCGCGAGCGACCACCTCGTAACCGTCGGGGAAGCACCGTTCGAGCGTGGCCACGAAGTCGCGATATGTGTACCCGCGAACGTGAGCACTAGCGCTGATGATCGCACTCGGCTGTTGACCGAGGAGGAGCAGGATGCGGTTGTGTAACGACGCCAGATTGGGCACTCCAATGATCGCATGGCCACCGACGGGGAGCACGCGGCTGACCTCGTGCAGCACCCAGAACAGTTCCTTGATGTGTTCGAAGATCTGATTGGCGATGACGACATCGACTGCGCCATCGGCGAATGGCAACCGATCACGCTCGAGGTTGACGTTGTGCACGGTGATCTGGCGGGCTTCGAGCTCGACACGGTAGGGCGGGTAGACCTCCACACCGTGCAGTGACGCTGCGGGCGCCACCCGATGCGCGGCGGCGAGGTCGTCCCCGTGCCCGGCACCCAGATCGAGCACCGTGGAGAAGGGCGCGGCGTCACGGAGGTACCGCTCGATCAGATGGCGCCCGTAGTTGAGCGACGGGTTGACAACCCGGTAGACGAGATCCTCGAGGCGTGACACCGGCCCACCCTAACGAGGGACTCGTGCGGGTTTCGGTACAGTGCCCCCGATGCAGCCCGACGCCGACGGCCGACCCCGACGGGGCGCCGACCAGGCGAGCCCATCCGTTGTCGTCACCACGCACTACTGGCAGCCACACACCGGAGGCATCGAGACCGTGGCCGCGGCACACGCCACAGAGCTCACGCGCCGAGGCTGGACTGTGCGTGCACACTCGTCGTGGACCGATCGAACCTCGCCTCGTTCGGCAGATGAGGGGCAGTTTCACCTCACGAGGCACCGGGTGTTGAACCCTCTCGAGCGATGGGCCAACGTGCCCGTGCCGTTTCCGCTGCCTGGGCTGCGACGGCGGTTGATGGCGGACGTGCGCTCGTCGAGCATCGTGGTCGCCCACGGCCACGTCTATCCCATTTCGGTCACGGCGGCGCGCGCTGCTGCCGCCGCGTCGCGCCCGTTCGTCGTGATCCAACACAGTCCATGGGTGGAGTACCCACGACCCGTTGAGGTGGTGGAACGGCTGGCAGATCGCGTCGTCGGGCGCCGAGTTCTGGAGGCAGCGCGCATGGTGATCTGCGTCTCGGAGTTCACCCAGGATTACGTCCGATCGATTGCCCCGAACGCGCACACCACGGTCATTGCGAACGGCGTCGACTCTCACCGATTCGTGCACGGCGATCGGCACGTGCACGGTGATCGGCACGGTCGCGGCGATGTGGTGCGCTTCGTCGCGGTCCGCAGGCTCGTGCCTCGTACCGGAGTCGACTTGCTGGTCGAGGCGTGGCGGCGGGCTGACCTGCATCCACACGCGGAGCTGCTGATCGCCAGCGACGGCCCGATGCGCAGCGCGCTCGAACGGGCCGCACAGGGTCTGCGGGGCATCAGATTTCTCGGACGGGTGGACGACGACACGTTGGTGGGGTTGCTCCAGAACGCTGACGCCACGGTGGTCCCGACGCGTTCGGGTGAAGGTTTCGGACTGGCTGCGGCCGAGGCCCATGCGTGTGGAACTCCTGTCATCGCCACCAATCAGGGAGCGCTCGGCGAGGTCGTTCGTGACGGCGTTGACGGTCTGCTCGTCCCGACCGGTGACGTCGGTGCGCTCGCTCGCGCTCTGACGCGCTTCACTCACGACCCGACCCTGCGCGCCCAATTGCGGTCCGGTGCGGAAGGCACCGACTGGTCGTGGGAGACGGCCGGCAGCCGACTCGACGCGCTGCTGCGCGACATCATCGGCTGATCGCCGTTGTCGCGCCGGGGGCATCGATGTCATCCGACTTGTATCGGCCAGACTTTCGCTGTTCTTGACAAACGGCTGTGGCCGTTGCTTCCTGCCAGCAGGCTCACGGATGCTGCCCGCCGACGCTGCCATGCGACAGTACGTCAGCTCGACTCGGCGGTTGCGACGGCGCCGCCCGCACCGGCTACTTGCGCAGCGGCATGCCCTGGCTGTCGGGGACGCTGTTGGTGGCGATGCGGACCATGTCGATCAGCGCCCAGATGCCGCAGCCGCCGAGGGTGAACAGCTTGCCGAGACCGAGCCCGGTGTTGCCGAGATAGAACTGATCGACGCCGAGGCTTCCAAGGAGTACCGACAAGATCAGCGCCGTCGACCACTCCTTGTCGGAATAGACCCCGGGCACCTGTGACGCCGGGAACCAGCCACCGTCAGCGCTACGGACCTGTGTGTTGGAATCGAGCTGCTTGGTGCGGGCCATCTGTTGCAACTGCTGGGCGTATAGCGGCCCCTCCTCGCGGCCCATCATGTACACGTAGTAGGGCCCACTACCGACCATTCCCGGCCCACCGAAACCTTGCCCACCGAACCCTGGCCCACCGAACCCTGGCCCCCCGAAACCTGGGGGTGCAGACCCTGGTCCACCGAATGCGGCTCCACTCCCCACTGCAGATGGAGACCCGGCGTCACCGCCAGAGGCAACGGCATGTTCTGTCCAACTGTTGCCGTCCCAGTAACGCTGGCCACCTGGACTGGTCGGGTCGGCGTACCAGCCGGCGGGCGTACGTGGGGTAGACCCCGGAGCGGGTAGATCGGTCATGGGCCCCATCGTTGCAGGTGCACCGCGTGCGGCAGCGCGACTTCGAGCCCGCCGACCGATGGTTGTCCGAATTGGCCGCCTGCACCGAATCTCCACATGGCGCGCGGGACTTCCGAACATGAGCTCTCTATGGTGTCGGCTGTGACACGGATCCTGGTGGTCGACGACGACGAGACGATTGCTGGAGCTCTCGCGGAACGTCTA
>JANOKQ010000911.1:0-1707 GCA_031419375.1 Acidimicrobiaceae bacterium | reverse complement strand
CGTAGGCGGTCTGCAGGTGGTTCGAAACCGTACGGACGGACAACCCCAAGCGGTGGGCGATGGTCTTGCTGGCCAGCCCGGCGTCGGCGAGATCGGTGATCTGGTGTTGACGCTGCGACAGCCGCGGGTGCGTCGTGGGGTCCAGCAGGCGAGGTGTGATCACGGCGACAAGGCCCGACCGGTACTGCGTCGACCGTGCCGCCGCTGCGCGCGAATCGCGAGTGCGCCCCTTCGCCTGCAGCTCACGGGAGAACTCGGCCGCGCTTTCTGCCGCGGCCAGGTGCGCCCCGACATCGGCGAACAGTGTTTCCGCGTTGGCGAGACGCGTGTGGTCATGTGTTGCCGCGCCCTGGGTGAATGCCACCCGTGCCGCCATCAACGGCCCGTCCACCTGGCCGGCGAGCGCGGTGAGCCGTCGCGCCACCTGCTCGTGGGCTCCGAAGCGTGCCGCTTCGTACAGCAACTCGGCCTGGAGGATCAGCTCTCGGCTAGAGGCGGCCTCGTCGGCTCCGGCGATGAGTTCGGCCACGGCGGTGTCCTGATCGTCGACGGCGAACGCCGCCCACGCCGCGCCGAGGCGACGTTCTGGCCACAGGAAGCCATGGTCTGGTTGGAGATCGGCCATCGCCCAAGTGTGCGGCACACACCGCCAGGCCGGTCAAGGCCATGCGTAGCCCGGTGGTGAATCGTGCTCGCTCGGCCACGGCCCGCGCCTCGATGAACCATCGCCGGGCATCGTCGATTCGGCCACGGAACAACGCGACCCGGCCGCGCGCCAGAGCCAGCCAGATCTGCAGTTGCGGGATCGTCTGCTTCACCACGATGGCGTAGCTCGGTGCGAGGACATCGTCGGCCTGATCGCGACCGAGTGCTTGTGCTCGGGGTTGGTCGAGGCGTGGCAGCGTTCGCAACCGTCATCTGCCACCTGAGTCGTCGGGGTGACTCAGGTCCTGTCGAACACCAGCACGAATTCCAGCAGGCCGTTGTCTTTCACCGTGGCGATCGCGTTTGACGGATCGGGGATCTCGTATTCGGAAAACAGCACCGGAATGTTCCCGAGCACCCCGATTCTGCCGCCCGTGATCTGCGCCTCGATGTCGAAGGTGACGCTGTTGGTGACGCCGCGCAAGGTGAGATCCCCGGCCGCCGTTGCGGTGATCGGCGTGCCCTCCGCAGGGATCTGGCCAAAGTCGATCGGGGTTGTCAGCACGAACGTCGATGTCGGGAAGTCGTCGGTCGACATGATCCGGTCGCGGAACTGCCCGTCGCGACGATCGGAATCACTGGTAATCGAGGCCATCTGCACCGTGAACTCGGCGGCCACCACGGAGGTGCCCTCGATGGTGAGCGTTCCCGTCACCTGGTTGGTTCGCCCGGCCCCTTCGGAATCGATCCCGCTGAGTACCTCCTGGACCCGGTAACCAAGCGTCGAATCCGATGAGATCGCCCACGTACCCGTGACATCACCAGTGGATCCGCCGGCGTCGGTACTCGCAATGCCGTCGGTGTTCGCCGTGGCCGTGGCCGAGGCTGCAGACGTTGCCGCGGTAGTGGCCCGCGGCGTGTCGGAACCCGCAGCGGCTGATGTCGAGACGAGGGTCGTGGCGATGGTCGTGTCGTTGGCATTGTCGAGGGCGTCGGCGAGATCGCTGGAGTTCAGCGCAGGGGGCGCATCGTCGCGGATGAACAGGAGCCAGCCGAACGCAC
>JANOKQ010000910.1:0-4418 GCA_031419375.1 Acidimicrobiaceae bacterium | reverse complement strand
CTCGGCAATGCCGCTGCCCTGGCGGCGCAGGATGTTGCCCTGGAAAACCTGGACCCGCTCCTTGTTGCCCTCGACCACCTTGACGTGCACCTTCACCTCGTCGCCGGGACCGAACTCGGGGAGATCGGTGCGGAGATTCTGGTTGTCGACGAGATCGGTGGACTTCATGGCGCGAACATCCTGTGATGGGGTGGCTGTGGTGGGTGGCCAGCGGCCAATTATGGAGCGGCTCCAAAACGGAACGACTCAGGATAGGTGACCGGAGGGAACTCTTCCAACAGCCGCCGGTCACTATCGCCGATGCCGCCGGCAGTTTCGATCAGGTCGGGCCGGTCGCGCAGCGTGCGGTGCAGGGCCTGGGCTCGGCGCCACCTCGCTACCTTGGCGTGATTGCCGCTGCGGAGCACCTCGGGCACGACCCAGCCGCGAAACTCAGCGGGCCGGGTGAAATGCGGTTCCTCGAGGATCCCGGTGGCCCCGAAGCTCTCGGTCACCGGGCTCGCGGCGTTGCCCATCGCCCCCGGCAGTAGTCGCGTGACGGCCTCGATCACCAGGCAGGCCGCCACTTCGCCACCACTGAGCACCACGTCACCGACGCTCAGTTCACCGTCGACGAGATGCTCTCGGACGCGGTGGTCGACACCCTCGTACCGCCCGCACAGCAGGCTGAAGCCGCCACCGGCCGCCAACTCGTTGGCCACCGCCTGGTCGAAGCGGCGGCCGCCCGGGCCGAGCAGCAGCAGCGGTCGTGGCGGATCGGCCGCTTCGACCGAGGCGAACACCGGCTCCGGCCGTATCACCATCCCGGCGCCACCACCGAAGGGCGCATCGTCAATGCTGCGGTGCACGTCGGTGGTGTGCTCACGCAGGTCGTGCAACCGTAGGTCGAGCAGTTCGGCCCGGCGGGCCTTGCCGAGCAGGCTCTCGGCACAGAACTGGTCGACGAGCCCGGGGAAGATGGTGAACACGTCGATCCGCACGATCGGCAAGCCTACGGACCGGTGGGGCATCGTCGTACGGAACCATCGAGTGCCAGACTGACCCGATGATCTTCCACATCGCCGATCGCTCCCGCTGGTTACAGGCACACGCCGACGGCAACTACACCGCCAGCACCATCGGCCGCGAGCTCGCCGACGAGGGGTTCATCCACCTCAGCACCGATGCTCAGGTGGCCGGGGTGCACGATCGGTTCTACCGCGACGCCGACGACCTCGTGCTGTTACACATCGACGAGGCCAAGCTCACCGCCCCGCTCGTGTACGAAGTCGTGGGCGACGCGCCCGGTTCGTTCCCGCACCTGTACGGACCGCTGAACACCGACGCCGTGGTCCACGTCGACAACCCGTTCCCCGTGCAAGCAGACGCAGGCGTCAGCGCATGAACGCCGTCAGTCGAGCAGGTCGAACAGACCGTCGGGTGCGGCGACGGTGATCACACCGTCGGCGAGCGAGACGACGAACGTGACCGGTACGAGGTGACCAGAGTCGAGTTCGAGGATGTCGTGCGCCGGGTTGTCGACCACCGACACGCAAACCCCGTGATCGATACCTGCCGCGTCGATCACGCGGGCTCCGATCAGTTCGTGCACCCAGAGTGCATCGTCGTCGGCGACTGGCGCGGCGAACAACTGGCGACCGGTGAGCAACTCGGCTGCGTTGCGATCGGCGATGCCGTCGAAGTGAACCACCCACTTACGCTGCGGCTGCGGTCGTGACGACACCACCCGCAACCAGGCGCGGCCATCGAACAACTCGGCTCCGATGACCAGGCGTTCGTCGCGATCGGAGGTGAGCGACACGTACACCGCCCCCTTCACCCCGTGTGCACGGCCGATCCGGCCAACCTCAAGCAGCCCGGCAGCTTCAGAACCGGCAGCTTCAGAACCGGCAGCCCCGGAACCGGCAGGCTGAGGACCGGCAAGCTGAGGACCTGGGGTGTCTGGCACCTGGTTCAGTCGGCGAAGTCGACGTCGACTTCGACGCCGTCACGCGACGCCGCAGCGCGCACCACCGTGCGGATGCTCTGCGCGGTACGGCCCCGGCGACCGATCACCCGACCGAGATCGCCGTCACCGACGCGCACTTCCAGGCGGACCCGGTTGCGACCCTCGGCGGCTTCGACGCGCACCGCATCAGGATCATCGACGATCGAACGAACGACGTGATGCAGAACTGCCGTCGCGATCGGCGCGGGGGCCGAGTCGTCCGGAGCGGCGTCGTTGTCGTCCGGGCCGGCGTCGTTGTCGACAACGTCGTCGCTCACCGGGCAGCCTTGGCGGCGGTAAACGCCTCCCAGGCACCGGTGACCTCGAGCAGCTTGCGCACTCGATCGGTCGGCTGCGCGCCATCCATCAACCACTTCACGGCCTTGTCGGAGTCGATGTTGACCGTCGACGGATCGGTACGCGGGTTGTAGGTACCGATGATCTGGATGAAACGGCCATCGCGGGCTGCACGGCTATCTGCAGCAACCACGCGATACTGCGGTTGCTTCTTCTTGCCGACCCGGGTGAGGCGAAGCTTGACTGCCATACGAAACTGCACTCCTTGAGAAACGAACCGGCTGAGGTTACCTAGTTCCGCCCGGAAACCCACTAGGCATCCCCGGCATCCCCGGCATGTTGGGCATCCCTGGCATTCCTGCACCCAGCGTTCCGAGGCCTGACTTCTTGCCCTTGCCCTTCTTGCCTTTGCCGGGCCGGCCCATGCCCATCGCCCCCATCTTCTTCATCATCTTCTGCATCTCGCCGAACTGTTTCACCAGCCGGTTCACATCGCCGACGGAGGTGCCGCTGCCGTTTGCGATGCGGGTCCGCCGGCTGCCGTTGATCAGATCGGGCTTGCGTCGCTCGAGCGGGGTCATCGAGCGGATGATCGCCTCGACCGGCTTGAGCTCGTCGTCGCCGATCTTGGCATCCTTCAGCTCCTTGGGCATGCCCGGCAGCATCCCCATCAGGCTGGTGAGCGAACCCATCTTCTTCAGCTGCTGCATCTGATCGAGGAAGTCATCGAGGGTGAACTCGCCCTCCAACAACTTCTCGGCGGCGGCCTCGGCCTGATCCTTTTCGAACACCTCCTCGGCTTGCTCGATCAGCGTGAGCATGTCGCCCATGCCAAGGATGCGGCCGGCCATTCGGTCGGGGTGGAACTGCTCGAATTCGCTGAGCTTTTCCCCGGTGGAGGCGAATGCGATCGGGCGGCCGATCACTTCTTTCACGCTCAGTGCCGCGCCGCCCCGGGCGTCGCCGTCGAGCTTGGTCATGATCACGCCGTCGATCGCCAGCGTGGCATGGAACGCCTCGGCCACACCGACCGCGTCCTGACCGGTCATCGCATCGATGACAAGGAACGTGTAGTGGGGCCCGGTCACGGCCGAGATCTGGCGGACCTGCTCCATCATCTCGGCGTCGATCGACAGTCGGCCGGCGGTGTCGACGATCAGCACGTCGCGCCCGAGACGGCGCGCCTCGGCGAGGCCACGCTCGGCGGTCTGCACGGGGTCTCCGGGCTCGCTGAACACCGGCACGCCGATCTGGCGGCCGAGCGTTCGAAGTTGCTCGACCGCTGCCGGGCGCTGCAGGTCGGCGCCCACAAGAAGTGGTTGCCGACCCTGACCCTTGAACCATCTGGCCAGCTTGGCGGCATTCGTGGTCTTGCCGGAACCTTGAAGTCCGGCCATCAGCACCACCGTCGGTGGGCGACTCGCATACGAGATCTTGAGGGTCTCGCCACCGAGCATCGCCGTCAGTTCGGCGTTGACGATCTTGACCACCTGCTGGCCCGGGTCGAGCGCCTGGCTGAGCGTGATCCCAATGGCCTGCTCGCGGATACGGGCGACCACGTTGCGCACGACCCCGACATTGACGTCGGCTTCGAGGAGCGCAGTGCGGATCTCTTTCAGGATCTCATCGACGTCGGCCTCGGTTAGGCGGCCCTTGCCACGGATCTTCTTGATGGCGCCCTCAAGGCGCGACGACAGCGAATCGAACACGCAGCCCAAGCTACCCGTCCCCGCTCCCGTCCACGGCGCCGCTCCACGGGCCCGGAAATCCCTGCTGCGTGAGCGCGCAAAACCACAGTCAGCCAAAACGCCCACGCAAACGTGGCTGACGGCGGCGGGTTCGATCGCACAGGCCGGGCCTGGACGTATGCCGGGCCCGAACTCACGCCGACTTGGACGGGCGCCGGGCCGGACCGCGCGTCGGCCCGGACCGTGCGCCGGGGCCGAACGCGCGGGGCCGAACGCGCTCCGACCCGACCCGAACGTGCGCCGGGTCGGGACGGTTATGGGTCGCTTAGGGTGGTTCGGTCCATTGGCCGGCTGGTGGGCCGGTGGTCATGGTGGTGCCGTCGGGGAATCGGAATGTGAGTGACCGGTTGGGGGTGGTGGTGACGGTCCAGTGTTGGGCGTGGAGC
>JANOKQ010000909.1:0-6829 GCA_031419375.1 Acidimicrobiaceae bacterium | reverse complement strand
GCCAGTCTCGTAGCTCGTCTGGCGCGGGATGTCGCCGCTGGAGAGAAAGAGATCATCAACCTCGTGCAACTCGGCGTGGGCGACCACTCGACCGCCGGCAGCTTCGATCGCGTCAATGGTGGGCTCCGGCGGCAGCATCGCGAAGATGTTGAACGGGGTAAGGATCCCGCGCTGGTCGGGCCGGTCAGGGTGGACGTCGACAACGAGCGGCGCACGACCGGCACTGATGCGCGCCGCTGCGATCGCGGCGACGACGGTGGTGATGCCGCCGGAGTGGTCCCAGTGCCAGTGCGACAAGAACAGCACATCGATGCTGGACAGGTCGATCGCCAGCCGCTCGGCGTTTGCCAGCCAGACGTCGCCGTAGGGGCCGACGTCGAACAGCACCGTTGCCGTGCGCTCCTTCCGTCGTGCCGTGGCGAGCGCGGAGAAGCCGTGACACGCCACGCAGAGATGGTCGAAGCCGACGACGCAGTCGTGCCCGTCGTGCTGGCTGCTCGGCGGTATGCCCCCGAGCAGATACGCCATCTCGGGCAGCTGCGGAATGCCGGGGTCGATGCTCGAGAGTGTGTCGGTCGCGTTGTCGACGACGATTGTGATGATGAGCTCGTCGAGCTCGGGTGCAGCGGCGCTCAGCTGGGGTGTCATCGACCCATCGTTGCAGAGCCGGCGGCGACGGGCGCGGCGTCTACATCGGAATTGATGTCTTCGCCAGGCTCGGCGAGGACGGCGGTGGGCCTGCTGGCGGGCGATGTTGTCGGCGTCGCCGCTTCGAGCAGCCCGAATCGCTGCTTGGAAGCGATGCGCCGTGCTTGGGCCCACCAGTTGCGCTCGCCGAGGAGCTTCATGGTGGCGCGGCTGGGCGCCCGGTGAGGACACTGTGGCTCAGGTGCCGGCAACGGACGCATAACGCGTAGCGCATAACAACGCCAGCCACGGATCAGTCAAGGCGAACATATCGGCGCGTCTGAGCGCGACACATACGGCCGGAAAGAGGTTTGGGCGCTCACGTCGGCACACGTCGCGCCGCCGCAGGGTCGAGCATCGACGCCGCCATCGCTGCAGTCGCCTTCGGCCGCTCGCCCAACGATCGCACGTAGCCGGCTGTTGTCGCCTCGCCCTTGTGGCCGACGTATATTGCGATGTCGCTGATGTCGAGGCCGGCTTCTGCGTAGAGCACGGTGACGGCGGTACGTCTGCCGGTGTGCGTCGCGATGCCCTTCGGGTCGATGCCGGCTTTCGTTGCCGCACGCGTCACGGCCTTCGCGGCTGCCTGCCGGTTGACCAAGCCGCCGCGCTCGTTGGTGAACACCAGCGACACGGTCTGTCCCTCATAGGTGTGCGTCGGCCACGCCTCGCGACACGCGAGTCGCTCAGCTGCTTGTGCCTTGCGTCGCGCTCGGAGCAGTTCGACCACTCCGGCCGACAGGTGGTGGGTACCCGATGCGCCGGCGTTCTTGGTCGGGCCGAGCACCATGCCGACCTTGTGGACGTAGATCCCGGCCCGCCGCACCACAGCAATGCCGGCATCGAGGTCGAGATCCTCCCAACCGAGCCCGAGTGCCTCGGAGACTCGCCAGCCCTGCACGAACAGCAGCGCGACGACAGCGCCGAGGCGATCTTCGGCCGCCGCCCCGACCAGGTGGCGCGCGTCCTCCGACACGAGCGCGCGTCGAGCACCACGGACAACCTTCGGCGCCGCCACGCGATCGACCGGGTTGGAGGCGATCAGCTCGTGGATCACGGCCTGCTCGAGCACCTGGTGCAGCGTCACCCTCACGTCCGCGACCGTCCCTGACGCGAGCCCGGACTTCAACAGGTCCGACTGCCAACGGGCGATGCGCTCCGGCTTCAACGATCGCGCCGGCAGTTGCCCGATCGTGTTGGTGATCCGCTCGACGCGTTGGCTGTATGTGCCCAACGTCGAGGCTCGCACGCGATGCCGCGCGACCACGTCGAGCCACCAGGCCGCCAGCTCGGCGACGGTCGCTTCGCGATGGAATGTCGACGACTGGATCTGCGACAGCGCCTCCAGCTTCACGGCCCTGCGAGCGATCGCTTCTTCACGGGTTTTGCCGCGAACGCGCTTCGGCCGGGCGCTGCCGGGAGCAACGTACGTCGCCCGCCACGAACCATCGGCGTCGAGGTACACCGAGCCCTCGCCGTTCGACGCCTTGCCGTGCACCCGCACGCTGCCGTCGCGGCTGACACTTCGCTTGCCGTTCGCCTTCCGAGCCATGGTTCGAATGCCTCCAAAACCGGGAGCAACGCCGGGAGCAACGCACCCCAAAACGGGAGCAACCGGGAGCAACACTGGGAGTGACACTCTACGACGCCCATGGACGTCAGCGCAATGAAAGACCTGCTCAGAGCACCTACGTTTGTACGTCGGTGGACTTCAGCGGACGTCCAGAAACGCCCTTGGCGGAACGGGAGGGATTCGAACCCCCGGGCCTTGTGAGCCTTCCGCTTTCAAGGCGGATGCATTTGTCCGCTCTGCCACCGTTCCGTCCGCAAAGCTAGCGGGCCGAGCCACCAGACCGCGCCGGCTAGACGGCGAGGGCTGCCTTGACCATCGCCGCGATCTTGGCGCCATCGGCGGTGGTGCCGGCCTTGGCCCGCACGGCGCTCACCACGCGACCCATCGCCTTCATCCCGGTTGCGCCATCGGCCGCGGCGGCAGCGATCGCCTCGGCCACCAACTGCTGCAGTTCGTCATCGCCCAGTGCAGCGGGGAGGTACTGCTCCAGAACGGCGGCCTCGGCCCGCTCGGCCGTCACTCGTTCGGGGCGGCCTGCGGTCTGGAACGCGTCGGCTGCTTCGTGGTGCTTGCGCACCTCCACGGCCAGCACCGCGAGCACCGCCTCGTCGCTCAGTTCCACCGCTTCCGAGCCTGCGGTCTCGGCGACGGCGATCGCTGACAACGCCTGACGCAACGCCGACAGCGCGACCTCGTCGCGAGCCCTCATCGCGGCCGTCAGCGCCGTCTTCATCTGTGCCTTCACGTTCGTGTCATCCATCGCAACCGTTCCCCATCATTCGTGGATCTGCCCGCGCAGCGCGGCGATCCAATCATCGGCTTCGCGCCAACGCGCATCGGCGTGCTCTCGCGCAACGTGCGCCTGTTCGCCAGCTGCCGGGTACGAGCCGAGAAACTTCACCCGACCCTGCTTGGAACGCAGTGCCCGCATCGCATCGGCCAGTAGCTCGTCGCCGACGTGACCATCGGCGTAGATGATGAAGCAGTAGTCGCCGAGACCGCCATCTTTGGTCGGCCGCGACAGCAAGTTCGACAGGTTGATCCGCCGCGCTGCGAACTCCTGCAGAATCGAGATCAGGCTGCCCGGCTCGTCGGCGCGCTGGTAGATGACGAGCGCAGTGCGGTCGTGACCGGTCGGCGCCGGCACACCGGTGCGAGCGACCACCACGAATCGGGTCTGATTGCCGGGGTGATCGGCGATGTCGGCGGCAAGCACATCAAGGCCGTACAGCTCGGCCGCCAACCGTGGAGCCACCGCCGCCGTGCCTGGTCCGAGCTCACTCGCCAACCGGGCGCCCTCCGCGGTGGAATTGGTGGCCCGCAGTTCCGCCTGGCCGACATGGCGGCGCAGGTATGCATGGCACTGTGCGGTGGCGACGGGGATCGACAGCACCACCTTCACATCGGCGAGCGAACTGCCACGCGGGGCCATCAGGCAATGCTCGATATCGAGTACGACCTCGCGTTGGATCAGCAGGTTGTGGTTGAACGCCAACTCGTCCTGGGTGAGGTTGACGGTGCCCTCGATCGAGTTCTCGATCGCCACGAACCCGAGATCGACCTCGCCGGACTCCACTGCGTCGAGCACGTCTGGCATCGTTCGGTACAGCTGCAACTCACACGCGGCGAGATCGGGCTGCGACTTCAGCGCCTGCTCGGTGAACGTGCCGAGCGGCCCGAGGAACCCTACTCGCGCTGGAGCTACCCGGGTCGTACCCGCCTGAGTCGTGCCCGTCTGAGCGTCGCCGGTGTGTGTTTCGGAGCTTGCCACGATTGGTCAGGCTAGCGGTGGGCGACGGCGTGGCCCGGGCGAGTATTCGCCGATCCTGGCCGGGCCTGGCCGATCCTGGCCGGCTCCTGGCAGCATGAGGGCGTGAACGAGACCCGCTTGCGCCAGTTGATCGACGACATCCGTTCGGGCGCGACCACCGCTGACGACGCCGTCGCCGAACTTCGCCGCCTGCCATTCGCCGATGTCGGCGACGCGCTGGTCGACCACCACCGTGCCCTGCGCCAAGGTGTGCCCGAGGCGATCTACGGACCGGGTAAATCGGCCGAGCACTGCGTGAAGATCGTGACCGAACTACTCGACCACGATTCGGGCCCCGTACTGCTCACTCGCGCGACACCCGAGCAGCGCGACGCGGTCCTCGCCGCCCACCCGGGTGGGGTCACCGGATCGGGCTGCGTTGCGTGGCGGCTTCCCACCCCCGACGGCACACGTCGCGTGTTGGCGATCAGCGCCGGCACCGCAGACGTGCCCGTGCTCGACGAGGCGGTGTTCACCCTGCGCGCCTACGGCTACGAGCCCGACCGGATCACCGACGTCGGCGTCGCCGGCCTGCACCGGCTGCTCGCCCACCTCGACCGGGTCACCACTGCGCAGGCGATCATCGTCGTCGCCGGCATGGAGGGCGCGCTCGCCAGCGTCATTGGCGGGCTGACCGCTGTGCCGGTGATCGCCGTACCGACCAGCGTCGGCTATGGCGCTGGACTCGGGGGCGTGACAGCGCTGCTGGCGATGCATGCCTCGTGCGCGAGCGGTGTCACCGTCGTCGGCATCGACAACGGGTTCGGTGCCGCATGCGCCGTCGCCCGAATCCTGAGGAGCGCTCCGTGACCCGCACCGCCTGGTTCCACTGCTTCGCCGGCACAGCGGGCGACATGACGATGGGCGCGCTCGTGCATGCGGGAGCCGATCCGGTTGCGGTGGCGTCGATCATCGACGGACTGCACCTCGACGGCTACCTGCTCACCTTCGAGCCAGTGCTGCGGTGCGGTCTCGCCGCCACCCACGCCCTCGTCGTCACCCACGACCACGACGGGCACGACCACGACGGGCACGAGCACGACGGGCACGGGCATCGGCCGTACCGGGTGATTCGTGAACTGCTCGATGCGGCGGATCTGCCGCCACGCGTTCGCGACCGCGCGCAGCGGACCTTCCGCATGCTCGCCGAGGTGGAGGGTCGCATGCACCGCAGCGACCCCGACGAGGTGGAGTTCCATGAGGTCGGCGGGCTCGACGCGATCATCGACATCGTCGGCGCGTGCGCAGCGCTCGAGGTGCTGGGCATCGACCGCATCGTGTGCAGTCCGATCACCGTCGGCCAAGGATTCGTCGAAGCGGCCCACGGCCACCTCCCCAACCCGGCCCCCGCTGTGATGGATCTTCTCGCGCTGCGCAACGCACCGAGTCGAGGCATCGCCGATCACCGCGAGCTGGCAACTCCAACGGGCGTCGCGTTGATGGTTGCGCTGGCCGCCGAGTTCGGCCCGATGCCGTCGCTCAGCGTCACCTCGGTTGGTTACGGCGCCGGCACTCGCGACATCACCGGACGTCCGAACGTGGTGCAGGTGGTGGTCGGCGACAGCCTCGAATCATCACCGGGGCCCGGTCAGCCGGTGCAACTGCTCGAATGCAACGTCGACGACTCGACCGGCGAAGTGCTCGCCCACACCATCGCCCAACTCATCGCCGCCGGCGCACACGACGCATGGGTCACCCCGGTCGTGATGAAGAAAGGTCGCCCCGCCCACACCGTGCACGTGCTCTGCGATCCCTCGGCAATCGACTCGATTCGTGCCGTCCTCATCGACGAGACCGGCACACTTGGCGTGCGCGGCGCCACGATGCAGCGCTGGCCCGAGCAGCGCACGATGGGCACGGTCGACGTCGATGGTCACACGATCGGGGTCAAGCTCGTCGGTGATCGCAGCGGCCTTCGACGGGTGAAGGTGGAACACGACGATGCCGCGGCTGCCGCCGTCGCGCTCGGCCTGCCGCTGCGTCAGGTGATCGACCGCGCCACCGCCACGGCGCACGCACTGCACGACGCCGACGCCGACGTCGACGTCAATGTCGACACCGATGTCAATGTCGACACCGATGTCAATGGCATGATGCTGACGTGATTCCCGTGATCGTCGACGTCGATTTCGTCGCCGCCCACCCCGAAGCCGTGCTCGCCGACGTCCGCTGGTACCTCGACGGCCGAGACGGGCGGGCGGCGTACGAAGCTGGTCATCTGCCGGGTGCGGTGTGGGTCGACCTCGACCGCCAACTGGCTGCGCATGACCTCGCCCCCACCGAAGGGCGGCATCCGCTGCCGTCACCGACGGCTTTCGCCGCGGCGATGACCGAGCTCGGTATCGGCGACGACACCATCGTGATCGCCTACGACGACACCGGCGGGCTCACCGCCGGCCGATTGGTGGTGATGCTGCGAATGCTCGACCGCGACGCAGCGCTGCTCAATGGCGGCCTCACAGCGTGGCCCGGACCGGTGGAAACAGGCGCCGGTTCCAAGCCAGCGTCAGCGGGGTCCAGCACCACCAGAACCGTGCCGTTCACGGCACGCCCGTGGCCGCTCGACCGGCTGGCGAGTGCCGATGAGACGGCTGCGGCCGCCGGGCGGCAGGCTTCTGTCGTGCTCGACGCGCGATCGGCCGAACGGTTCTCCGGGGCTGTGGCCCACATCGACCCGCGCCCTGGGCATGTGCCGGGAGCACGTAACGCACCATGGGCGGCGGTGCTCGGCCCGCACGGCCGGGTTCGTCACCCCGACG
>JANOKQ010000908.1:0-2298 GCA_031419375.1 Acidimicrobiaceae bacterium | reverse complement strand
GCATCGCCCCGAACCCTGGCATCCGTCCGGTCCCCTGTCCCTGTGCCCCGTATCGCTTCCCGACTTCCGAGCCACCTTCGATGAAGGCGATCATGTCCTCCTGCGCGGGGAACTGTCGCACGGTGGAGCCGCCGGTGAGGTTCCAGCCGAAGCCTCCGCCGCCGGTGACCTGGGGCTGGCCGTAGCTCCACCCCTTGGTGTGACAGCGTGCACACGAGTAGGCACCCGAGGCGTCTTCCAGGTTGAACAGCGCCTCACCCATTGCCTCGTCGACGGTGGCGTACTTGCCTGCGGCCACGAGCCGCTCGGCGGCGACGGTGGCCGATTCGGTGATGTTGGCTTGGTTGTCGGCGGGCAGGTTGCCCGACGGGCACACCCGCGCGTCACGCTCGGTGGTGAGGCAGTTCTCCCGAGTGATCTGCAGCGAGCGCAGCTTGGAGATGAGCGTCTCGATCTGCTGATCGTTCATCGGTCCGCCACCGGCAAGACCCCACGGTGACATCGGCGAGAACGGCCGGCCGTACACGAGAATGAACTCGATCTCGTTTTCGTCGAAGCGGTAGAAAATAGTGTTCAAGGCCGGTGCGTTCCACGTGACCGCTTCGATCTCGCCAGTGCGGGGATCGGTGATCGTGTAGGGGGCTTGGCCGCCGCCGCCGTTGGCGCCGTGGCAGCCGGCGCAGTTGAACCCGCCCTCCTCGGTCGTGGCATACAGGTCGCCGCCCCAGGCGATGAACGTTGCTTCCTTTTGGTCCCGCGCCCCTGCCATCCGGCTGGGCTCGAACACCCAGTACAACGGGAGACCGATGACCAGGATGACCAGGAACAGCAGGCCCAACAGTTGCACCCGCTCGAGGCGGGAGCCTTCGAGCACCTCGTCGTCGTAGTACGGCTTGCGGTTGGCCGCCAGCTCGATCTCCGAACCGAGTTCGTGGCGTGACGCCCGGCGGTTCGCCGAGTAGTAGATGATCCACCCGATGGTGATGATCGCGAAGATCAACCAGGCAACCGATGAGGGAGCAACAGCAAACATCGACTACCGGCCTCGTTCCATGACGCTGTGCTTCGGGTAAACGCGATGCTTCTGGTAAACGGGATGCTTCGGACAAACGGGATGAAGTGCGGGGCTCATACGCAGTGCGGTCCTTCCGCTTCCTGACCGGTGCTGTTGGTACCGATCGGGCGGCCCGTGTACACGGTGCCAGTGTTGATGACGACGTCGCCGGCGGCGGAGATGGCCATCGCGAAGTGGTCCATGCCCCGCGGTGCCGGGCCAGCCTTCTTTTCGCCGACGCGGTTGTACTGGCTGCCGTGGCACGGACATTCGAACCATTGGCTGCTCGTGCAACTCGGAACCCGGCAGCCGAGGTGCGGGCACTTCTGGTACATCGCCGCGAGACCCTGCTTCATCCCCGCGAGGATCTCCGGCTGATACGAATCGGCAGCCTTGGCGAGCGCGCCGGCGGGATACTCGGTGATCCACGCGCGGGCCTCGGCGGTGTAGAAGAAGCCGCCGCTGCTGCGAATGCTGGCCAGGATCTCGTCGCGGTTACCGACCCGCACCTTGCCGCCGAAGCCACCCGTGGCGATCGGCCACAAGAATGCGACAAAGCTCGCGGCAAGGAACGTCAGCACGCTGACACTGGTGAGACTGACCGTGGCCCGGTTGAAGAATTGCCGACGGCTGACCCCGAGGGCGTCGGGATCGGGCGGGTACCACAGCACCGGGGCCACCGAATCGGGCTTGGCCAACCCGGTACCACGGGCGGCAGCGGCCGCCCGTTCGACGTCGCGACCCGTGGAGCGGTCAGCCGGTGCGGCCGGCAGGTCGATGTCGGCATCGCGATCGCGGCGGCGCGTCTCACGGCTGAGCGCGCCGGCACCGCGAACGTCGCTGCGCTTGGCAGTGACAACGAAGCCGACCGCGCCGATGGCGACGACGACGGCAACGACAAGGGTGATCAGTGCTGCTGGGTTCATGAGGACCTCACAGTTCGAAGAACAGGCCGTCGCGCCACGGCAGGGTGAAGTTGAAGCCCGGACCGCGGAAGAACGAGCCAATGATGACGAGAACCGACCAGAACATGAGGTGCACCGTCATCAACGAGATGGCGAACTTGCGATCCTCGGGCTTGTTGGACGGGTTCTTATCGATGAATGGGGCAAAGATCAACACGATCATGCCCACTCCGGGGATGGTCACGCCTGCAACCATCGGGTGGAACATCGTCAGCAGTTCCTGCAGGCCGAGGAATTACCTCGGTGCTTTCGACGGTTTCGGCGTCTGGTTGACGTTGG
>JANOKQ010000907.1:0-3184 GCA_031419375.1 Acidimicrobiaceae bacterium | reverse complement strand
CCTCGTGTTGCTTCGCGGTGCAAGACAAAACCTGGGTGAAGGGTCCCGACAACGACTGGGAGTTCTACACCGTCCTCGCCGACGCGCCGACGATGTCGTGTGGCTCGAATCCGTAGCAGCTCTATCGCCACTCGGGTTTGGGGTGCCAGACGCCATGGCCAAGGAATCGCTGTGCCATCGCCCAGGCCATGCCAGTAGCTCGTCGCTTGGCGGTGTGGGCGACAGGCCCGGTCCAGCCACCGTCGATGGTGTCGTGGAAGATCTGGAGCCATCGATCGAAGAGCTCGGGCGTGAACGGCACGCGGTGATGCAGCGGGCGGTGATGCTCGATGATGTCGACTTCGTAGTCGGGGGCGAGGAGCACGACGTGGTTCCAATAGCCGGCAACGGCACCGATGTGCGCCTGCCAGTCGATGAAGCCGGGGTTGACGTTGAAGTACGGCTCGAGCATGTCGTCTTGCACGATGTCGACGTATTGCCGTGTCACCATCTCCAGGATTTCGCCGATGGTGTCGAGGTCGCGCCCTCGGTGCTCCCATGCTCCGCCACGGTGGCCCACCGGCTTGGGCGTCATCCCGGGGATGATGTTGGCGCCGGGCTCTCGATAGAACTGAACGAAGAACACTGCATCCGTGGATGGCTCGACGCGGTGTTCGACGCCTGGAGCGATCACTGCGCTTTGGCCGATATCGACGCGGGTGTCGCGTGGTGCTTCGCCTTCGAGATCGATGTATCGGACGCTGCCGTCTTGGACGTGAAGTTCCGCCCAGACGGTGGTCCGGTGCGACGCAATGAGCTCGGCGGGCAGTGATTCGTTGCTGCAGCGACCCGTTTCCGATCAACGACGACGGTGAGCGATCGCCCGTGTGTGGTCGCACAGGGCATCGAAAATCGCTAGCAACTCTGGTGCCCGTTCGATGACGGCGTCGCGCTGGCGCGCCACCGTGCTTTCATCGCCGCGGACGATGGGACCGGTCAGCGCAGCAGGCGCGCCCAACGACGCCCAGTTCTCGAGCGTGGCGCGTACCAGCGGTATCAGAATGCGACGGTCGGCGCCGGTGGTGCGCAGCATGATCTCGGCGGCATCTTCCAGCGCGACGAGGAAGTTGGACGCGATCGACGCGGCAGCGTGATACGCAGCCCGATCGTCGTCGGCGATCTCGACGGCATACATGTGGAGAAAGCTCGCCAGCCGATGCGCTGTCGACAGGGCTCGCGGTGTGCTGCCAGCGACGGCCGCGCCCGCGCCCGCAAACTGCGCACCGTCGCGGGTGACAGTCATCAAGGGGTGGAACCCGAACGCTTCATGTGGTGCGAGGATGTCGAGGCCGAGCGAACCCGCACAATGGCCGACCATCGGGCCGACTTGGATGGCGCTGGACGCCCGGGCGATCTCATCGTCAGGAACGGCCAGCAGCACGAGATCAAAATCCGCTCCGTCGAACCCGCGCCCGAACGGCCCGTTCAGCCACTGGAGGGCCGTGACCAGAGCGTGGCCGACGCGCCCGTCGCCGACGACGGCGCAGCGCCCGAAGGGCGACGGGGCAGTCCGTTCGCTGGACACGTCTAGAGCCAGCCACGACGGCGGAACAGCACGAACAGGGCGCTCGACATCCCCAAGACGAGGCCCGCCGACGCCCACACACCCCAGACTTCGCCTGAACCTGGGTAGGGAACGTTCTGGCCGTACCAGCCGGTGATCAACGTGGGGACGGCGATGATCGCTGCCCAGCTGGTGACCTGTTTCATCGACTGGTTCTGCCGGTAGTCCCGCAGGCTGATGTTGGTCTCGACGATGGTCGACACCAAGTCCCGTAGCGAATCAGTCGACTCGTTGACCCGGAGCACGTGATCGTAGACGTCCTGGTAGTAGGGATACAGCGCCTCGGAAAGCGTCGCATTCTCTCGTCGCATCAGTCCGCTGACCGCTTCGCGCATAGGGACGACGAGACGGTGAAAGCGGACGAGCGCTCGGCGCATCTGGAACCAGTTGCGCTGCTCGTCGGGCGTGAGCGGCTTGTCGGCGAAGAGTCCTTCACTGACCTCGTCGTAGTAGCTGTCGAAACCTTCGACCGTTTCGAAGTACCCGTCGACGACCACGTCGAGCAGTCCGTAGAGCAGGAAGCTGACGCCGTGGACAAAGAGGTCGGGCGAACGGTCCCAGCGCCACAGCACCGGTTTCATCGAAAAACCTTCGTCTTTGCGGACGGTGATCAGATAGCGCGAGCTGATGAACGCGTCGATCTCGGTCTCGACCAAGCTTGCGCTGTCCCGCTCGACCCGTACGGCATGACAGGACAGGAACGAGTGGTCCGAGTACTTGTCGAGCTTCGGCCGCTGATGGGGACCGAGCGCGTCCTCAACGGCGAGTTCGTGCAAACCCAGCTCTTCGGCGAGTTCGTACAACAGCTCTTTCGACGGGTTGCAGAAATCGACCCACACCATCGTGTCCGGCTCGGCGAGGCGGTCCGACACGTCAGCGAGCGGAAAATTCTCGCCGTCCAGCACACCTTTTCGCCACACTCTCGTACTGCACGATCCAGTCACGTCAACGTCCATTGCGGCGAGCCATCACGCCCGCATGGTATATGCCGAGGCGTCGCCAAAACGCGATCAACCCCGGGCGTGTACAGCCGACGACGCGCCCGGTGCACATCACGGTCGGTCAGCCCCCGTTCGTTGCGAGCCGGTAGCCGGCACCACGGATCGTTTCGATCGCCCGCCGATCGAACGGGTCGTCGATCGCGGAGCGGAGCCTCCGGATGTAGACCTCGACGATGTTGAGATCACCCTCGAAGTCGTACTGCCAGACGCCGTTGAGGATCTCCTGCTTGGTCACGACTTGCCCGGCTCGGCGAACGAGGAACTCGAGGACGTCGAACTGACGGGCGGTGAGCGTCACCTCTCGGTCACCGCGCCACACCCGCCGACCCACCGGATCGATCCGCAGATCGCCGGCGCTGGCAGGTACCGGTTCGGTGCGATCGCCGACGCGCCGCAGAATCGACCTGACTCTGGCGACGAGCACGGGGAACGAGAACGGTTTGGTGAGGTAGTCGTCGGCACCCGCATCAAGCGTCTCAGCCTCGTGGAGGTCGCCATCGTTCGCGGTGAGCATGATGATCGGGGCCCAGATCTTTCGGGCACGGAGGTCAGCGCAGATCTGAAAGCCGTTGCGGCCCGG
>JANOKQ010000906.1:0-1788 GCA_031419375.1 Acidimicrobiaceae bacterium | reverse complement strand
TATCCCCTCGACAGCCAAACCGGCCGGCGGATCATGGTCACGCTCGCGGTGTTCTTCATGGTCTTCGTGCAGGTCGCCAAGGGCCTGCGCCAGAACGACGCAACGCAGATCGAGCTGATGCGCTCGTACGCGGCCACGCCCCGCCAGGTCCTGGCAAAGGTGCGCCTGCCCAACACGATGCCCTACCTGTTCACCGGCATCCGGACCGCCGTGCCCATCGCCGTGATCATCGCGCTCGTTTCGGAGTACTTTGGCGGTACCCAAGATGGCCTCGGCAGCAAGATCGCCAGCACACTGAACAGTTCGAACAAAGCCCTCGGCTTCGCCTACGTGCTCGGTGGGTCGATCCTCGGGCTGATGTTCTTCATCGGTGCGAACCTGGTGGAGTACGCCGTCGTCCCATGGCAACGGCGTCGTAGCGTCCAGTGATCAACATCAATAGATCAGAATCACCAACAAGCAAGGGGAGAACCATGAGAAAGACTCGAGTCATCAGAGCGGTTGCAGCGGTCGGCCTGGCCGGCCTGCTCGTCGCCGCATGCGGCGACAACGAAGCAGACGACGCGGCAACCGCTCCAGTGGTCACCGACGCACCCGGGTCATCGGCTGCGCCTGACGGCACTGACGCACCAGGGGCCACCACCCCGCCAGCTGGCGATGCCCCGTCGGCAGGCACCGGGTTGGCGGTCGATGTCGCCACCTGTACCGCGCCGGAGGGGGCCGACGTCAAGTTGCAACTGCAGTGGTTCACGCAGTCACAGTTCGCCGGGTACTTCGCTGCGGTCGAGCAGGGCTTCTACGAAGACGCCGGCCTGAACGTCGAGATCATCGAGGGTGGCGTCGAGATTGCTCCGCAGAAAACCCTCGCCAGCGGTGCCGCCGACTTCGCCATCTCCTGGGTGCCCAAGGCGCTGGCCGAGCGTGAAGCCGGCGCACAGGTGACCAACATCGCCCAGATCTTCCAGCGCAGCGGAACGCTGCAGGTGAGCTTCAAAGATGCCGGGATTACCTCGGTAGCAGATTTCGCCGGCAAGAAGATCGGCAACTGGGGCTTCGGCAACGAGTACGAGATCTTCGCTGCGCTGTCCAAGGCCGGCCTAGATCCTGCGACCGACGTCACCTTGTTGCAGCAGAACTTCGACATGTCCGGCCTACTCGCCGGCGACATCGATGCTGCCGAGGCAATGACCTACAACGAGTACGCGCAGGTGTTGGAAGCGGTCAACCCCGACACGGGCAAGCTGTACACCCCCGAGGACCTCAACGTGGTCTCGTACGAAGATGAGGGTGTCGGCATGTTGCAAGACGCGATCTGGGCCGACCAGGCGCGCTTGTCGGACCCGGCCTACTGCGGTCAGGCGATCGCCTTCGTGAAGGGGTCGATCCAGGGTTGGGCGTACTGCCGCGACAACGTCGAGGCGTGCCGTGACATCGTCGTCGGCAAGGGCTCCACGCTCGGCGCCACCCACCAGCTGTGGCAGATGAACGAAGTCAACAAGCTGATCTGGCCGGCAGCCGGCGGCATCGGTGTGATCGACACCGCCGCCTACGAACGCACCATCGGCATCGCCAGCGGCACCAAGAACCTTGACGGCGCATCCGTGCTGACCAAGGCGCCCGACACCGAGGCGTGGACCAATGACATCGTCAACGAGGCCATCGCCCAGCTCACCGCAGCCGATGTCGACGTGAACGGCACCGGGTTTGCGCCGATCACGGTCAAACTCACCGAAGGCGGCATCTGACACTCGGTCCGATTGACGCGATGCAAGGGCGGGCCGCACCAGC